>SLJX01000094.1 GCA_007134885.1 Halanaerobiaceae bacterium | reverse complement strand
TAAACCCTGTTATGATATCACAGCCCATATTTCTGGCTCCCTCTGCCAGTAATTTCATCTGCTCTATTCCCCATTTTTGAATTTCCTCTGGTTTTCCTGCTATTTCATCTGGAGCAAAACCATCATATCTTTTATCGTACCTGGCACCGACACATTGACTTATAATATGTGTTCCTATAGCCCAGCAGTCAAGATTGTATTTTTCAAGGATTTCTTTTTTATTTTTTATATAATCCATATCCCGGCCCTTATCAGCTTCAAAATGGTCTCCCCAGGATGCAACTTCCAGCCCATCATAACCCATCTCGCTGGCCAGTTTGCAAATCTCTTCAAATGATAAATCTGCCCATTGTCCGGTAAAAAGTGTAACTGGTCTGCTCATTTTTTTAACCTCCTGGTATTTGATATGTGGTAAAAATTAATAACAAATGTGGTAATATTAATAACAATTATTCTGCTTAATTCTTACTCAAAGTTAACCCAGCTGGCACCCTGTTTGGAACTTGCCACACACTTTTCAATAAATTTTACTCCTCTTAAGCCTTCTGTAATCTTAGGATAATCAAAATCCTTTTCCTCAATTCTTCCCTTTTCTTTTTTCTCCAGTAAGGCCGCAGAAAAATTTGCATATATATTGGCAAAGGCTTCAAAGTATCCCTCGGGATGGCCCGGTGGAATCCTGTTTGTCTTTTGAGCTTTGTTTCCCAGATAATCATGACCCCGGGATAAAATTTTAGTAGCCTCACCCAGTTTGCTGAAATAAAGGTAATTTGGATTCTCTTGGGACCACTCCAGAGAGCCCTTGCTGCCAAATATTCTAACCTTTAAACCATTGTCATTGCCTACTGCCACCTGAGAAGCCCAGTACATACCGGTGGCTCCATTTTCATATTTAATCATGACCTCACCATTATCATCCAGTTCTCTGTCTGCAACAAAGGTATCCAGATTGGCACTCAGCTCACTTATCTCCAAACCGGTAATATAACTAACTGTATGTTCAATATGGCTGCCAATATCACCAATACAGTTTGATATGCCTGCCTGATTGGGGTCTGTACGCCATGAGGCCTGTTTATTTTCCTCACCTGCTGGTTCAGCCAGCCATTCCTGAGGATATTCTCCCATAACAACTCTAATATCCCCAATTTCACCCTTCTCCACCAGTTCTTTTGCTTCCTTAACCATGGGATAACCTGAATAGGTATAGGTTACACAGAATTCAGCATCATTCTTTTCAGCAAGCTGTTTAAGTTCTAAAGCTTCCTGTGATGATGTTGTCACCGGCTTATCACAGACAACACTTATTCCTCGAGATAAAAAGGCTTCAGCAATTTTAAAATGGGTGTGATTTGGTGTTACTACTGAAACAAAATCAATACCATCAGTAAGCTCTGATTCTTTTTCAGCCATCTCGGTATAATTTTTATACAGCCTGTTTTCATCTATTCCAAGATCCTTACCGGCTTTTAACGTTTTTTGATAATCCCTGGAAAAACTGCCGGCCGCCAGAACATTTTTGCCGTCAAACCTTGCCGCTGTCCGATGAACTTCCCCAATAAACGCACCGGGACCTCCTCCAACCATTCCGTATTTAAGGACTTCAGCTGACATATTATCCCTCCTTATTGGATAATTATTAAAATTTTAAAGCTTAAGTTGGCTGATTATGCCATGTTCTCTAACTATCCAGGCCATGCCTAAATTAGCTGATTCTTTGCCGAGATCGCTAAATGCAATTTCTGTACTATTCCAGAGCAAATCAAGAGCCTGCCGGGAAACAACTTGTTTAAATCTCTCGGATATATGTTCTTTGATTCTAATAATCCCTCCTCCAATAACAATAAGTTCAGGATTAAGGCTGTTAATAACATTTGCTACTCCTTTGCCCAGACCATCTGCAGCCAGGTTTGAAATTTCCACAGCCAGAGGATGATTTTCAGCTATCAAATTATAGATTTCTTCCTGAGAATACTTCTTCTCTTCCCTAATCTCCTGATTGAATTTGTTGTAAATAAACAATTCTGAAGCCTCAGTTTCCCAGCAGCCCTGTCTGCCGCAATGGCAGCGCCGCCCATTTTCAGTAACCTTTAAATGACCATATTCTCCGCAGTTACCCGTAGCTCCTCTTATCAATTTTCCATTGAAAATTATTCCACAACCAATACCCTGATTTACAGAGATAAAAACCATATTTTCAATCTCAGGATAGGCAAATGTTTTTTCAGCAATAGCTGAAGCCTTAGCTTCGTTTTCTAAAAATAAAGGAGTATCAGGAAATTCAGCTTTAAATTCATCCAGAATGGGTGCATTTTCCCAGGTTAGGTTAGGAGCAAAAACCAGTTTCCCACTTTCTTTATTAATCAAGCCTGGAACTGAAATTCCTGTGCCCAGAAGCTTTTCTTTAAACCGGGGATTATGATTTAATATTCTCTTAATTTCCTGAAAAATTTTGATAAGAGATCTGCTGACATCATTTTTATAAAGTTCCTCAATTATAATTTCTTCAACAATTTCATATTTAATATTAAATAATTTTATATTAACCTGATCAACTTCTATATTTATTGTTAACATATAACCTTTTTCAGAAATAATTTCTAAGTTCACCGGTTTTCTGCCGCCTGTCGAAGAGCCTTTTTTGCTTTCCGTAACAAAACCCATTTCAATCAAATGATTTACATGGTTTGATATTGTTGCTGCACTGTAACTGGAGGTATTTGCCAGCTCTTTTCTGGTTATAGGCTGATTTTTGTAAATCAATTTAAAAATGGCATAAATATTGTTTTCTCCAATATCTTTTGAGGTGCCATAAAGAGAATTCATTGATTTCACCTGCTTATCTTATGAGATATTATTAGCGCATTTTTTAAGATATATGACATGTAAAAATTAGTTAATTGAATGCTTAATTTAACCTTTAATTTAACCCTGTAATTATACTATTATCCATCCAGAGTTAAAATCCTGCAAAAAATTATAATTTTTTGAAGTTTAACTGCAAAAAAATTTGCTTGAATTATGGCCAGTTCAAAAGAACGTCAATTATCCTTCAAAGCAAAATATTGAAGCTTCATGATTTTGATAAATATTCTGAGATTGTTTATTTTTCTGTTTGACTTGATGGTGTCTTCAATTTATCTAATTTCTTACCAGACTAAGCTCCGAGCGGTAGAGAGACATAATAATAAAAAATATGACAAACATAACTCCGGCTATTAGGGAAAAGGTCAGGGGGAAGCCCAGCCATTCAGCCATATTCACCCCGAAAAGCGGTCCCAGCATTCCGCCCATATCACCAAAAACCCGGTAAATTCCCAGGGTTCGGCCCCGCAGGTCAGGCCGGGAGACATCACCCAGCAGAGTGAGCAGGGGACTGCTCATAATGCCTGAACAGGTACCAAGCAGCAGAAGACCGATAACTATCATGATTAAAGAAGGCCAGACAGCCCAGACCATAAAAGCCAGAGCTCCCAGCAGGGCTCCTGCCAGGCTGTAGGCAGTTCTGGTATTGGCATTATCAATGAAACGCCCAAGTATTAAAGTGGAAAGCCCTTTAGTGAACATCATAACACCCATTAAAAGTCCACTCATGCCCTCAGGACGCAGACCAAATATATTCACATCATAATGCTGAACATAAAGGGCAGTCGTGGCCAGAAATACTCCCTGGACAGAAAACCACTCCAGCATGTTACAGACTGATATTTTCAGCACCCGACTGTCTGAAATTGCCAGCTTAACTGCCTTAACAGGACCTACTACAGAAGCTTTAGCTGCTGCTTCAATTCTGCGGGGAATTAAATAATAGGCAATCAGGGTAAAAACAAAAAGAGAAGCAGCAGAAAAAATAAAGGCCGCATTATAACCAAAATAATCCGACAGCAAGCCTCCGATAAACAACCCGGTAGGCAGCCCAAAAAGTCCGGCAGTACGAATATAAGCGGTTCTGCTGCCCCTGTTGCCGGTATCGGTGAGGTGAAACATCAGGGCATATACTGTTATAAATCCAAAAGCTGAACCGATTCCATAAAAAAATCGGGAGATGAAAAATAAATAGCCGGGAATAACCGGACTTATGGTCGAGAGAGAAAATCCTGCCACACTGAGAGCTTTAATTAAAAGACCGATAATCAGCGGTCCCCGGCAGCCGTAACGGTCTACTAGCTCTCCCACAGCGGTATTAAAAATAACCCGGGAAATTCTGTTCCCGGAAATTATCATGCTGATAAAAAAAGGCGAAACTCCCAGAATCGGTCCAAGCAGGGGAATTATAGGAAAAGCAACTCCACTGCCCAGACCATTGAGGAAAAATATTACCCCCAGGAGCAGCAAAATTTTATCAGCCTGTTTCCGGGAAAATTCCGACTGAGAATCCAAAATAAAACCTCCAGCTGAGTACAGCTATAATTTTAGATGTTTAAACCAAGTTAATATAGTGTTAATATGAGAATAAAAAAACTAATACAGCTTTAGCATACCAGATGCTTTCTGCTCCTTAAACAAATTCTGGAATTTCTCCTGCAGTCCTGCAAAAATCTCATAAAAATAAAACAAAACATAAATAGTTGCTGAAAAAAAATAAATCATAAATAGCTGCTGGAGAATACTGTGGATATCATAATTTTTCTTCCTTATCCTCCAGGTCTGCATTATCCCACCACCGGCGTTGATCCTGAGAAACCAGTCTCTTCATGCCTTCAGGTCCTCTGCTTCCCGGTAAATATTTTTCCGGTTTTATCTCCCTGGTATTAATGAATTCCCTCAATTGATCGATAAACAGCCAGGAATTCTTAACTTCCATCCAGTGGGTGAACAAACTCTGGTCACCTCTGATCAACCCGGCCAGAAGTTCTTCGTAAGCTTCCGGTGTGCTCTGTAAATCTCTGGGGGCTTTATTGCAAAAATCCATAAATACCGGCACAATCTCATCCTGGCTGCCGGGCTTTTTGGCATTGAACTGAAGGGAGACCCCTTCCTGGGGCTGGACCTTTATGATTAAAAGATTAGCCTCAGGTTCATTATTATCCAGAAAAGAAGGATGAAAATCAGACTTAAACTGGACAAAAATTTTGGTATTCTTCTTCTCCAGCCGCTTACCTGTCTTTAAATATATTGGCACCCCTCTCCACCTCAAATTATTTATGTTAATTTTAACAGCCGCAAAGGTTTCAGTACTGGAGTCAGACTTAATATTTTCTTCCTCCTGATAGCCCGGGATGTATTTTTCTGGCCCATCCAGTCTGCTGTACTGACCTAAAACCAGGTTATTTTCTAAATCAGGCAGGGGAGTTTCAGCAAGTGATTTCAGCAGTTTAATCTTCTCCTGCAGAATAGACTCAGTTGCCATATTCGCAGGGGATTCCATCGCAATAAGTGCCAGCATCTGCAGCAGATGGCTTTGAATCATATCACGAAGTGCTCCTGATCTATCATAATATTTGCCCCTGCTTTTTATTCCCTGTTCTTCTGTTGAGATAATCTGAATATTATCAATGTAATTCTTGTTCCAGATTGGCTCAAAAATCATATTGGCAAAGCGCATTGTTAATATATTCTGGATCATCTCTTTGCCTAAATAATGATCAATCCGGTAAATATTGTCCTCGGAGAAAATCCGGGATATTTTCCTGTTAAACTCAACAGCTGACTCCAGGTCATATCCGAAAGGTTTTTCTATAACCAGCCGGGGCCAGCCAGCAACACTTGCTCCTGTGAGGCTAAAATTATCAAGTTTTTCTGCAATTAGCGGAAAAAAGCCTGGAGCTGTAGCCAGGTAATAAATTCTCTGCCTGGAACTTCTGCTTGATGATTCCTTGTTATCCAGTTTTCTGCTCAATTCCTTATATCCCTCATCATCTTCAAAGTCTAACTGCAGGTAATCCAGCTTTTTTGCAAATTTCTCCCAGAGAGCTGTTTCAAAGGTTTCCGGTAAAGTTTTTCGAACAGTTTCAGATAGATTTTTTAAAAATTTAGCCCGATTCTCAAAGTGATGGTCAGCTCCCAGCAGAAAAAACTCCTCAGGCAGCCGGCCGCGTTTAAATAATTTGTAAAGGCTGGGTATCAATTTAGTCTGACTTAAGTCTCCTGAAGCGCCAAAAATAACAAATTGCAGCGAATCAATTAATTCATTGCTTTTCATCTTTATTGCCTCCAGACTATTTGCCTCCAGACTATTATTGGCAAAATTTTTATTCCTTGCATTTATAAACCTGTTTAAACCCTTTAAATTAAACAGGCAGATTTATTGCTCAAAGCTTATTTCAAGCACTTTTTTTACTGCGAGCATTCCTTAAACCTCTATTCCTTAAAACTCTTTCTAAAACTCATAAATAATTTCAGAACTCTGAATCTCTTCCAAATAATTGTGGCTATTAAGTCAGCTCAGGAATGCCAGCCTCACAGGGCACATCAGTTTGACACAGTCCGCAGCCAGCAATTTCCACGCCATAACTGGCCGGATCAATTTTTTCTTGCTGGTAGTTTGAGCAAAGCTCCTTATCATGTCCATCTTCGGTTATGGCTCCTGCCGGGCACCTTTCCCTGCATTTACCACAGCTGTTCCTGCTTAAAAAAGAACAGTACTGCTGATGATTCGAATATTTTCTTTCCGTGGATTTAAGACTAACACCTGCAACTACACTACCGCAGCGCATGGCCTTACCGACTGGAGTTATCAGGCCATCACAGAGCCCAAAGGTACCCAGCCCAGCCGCATAGGCAGCATGTCTTTCCGACCAGTTGGAAGCTATTCCCGAGCGGAGGCTTTCTTTTCTGGCAAATTCATCTCTCAACATGGGTGCAACAGCCTGATAACCTTCCTTCTGCAAATACATAACTATCCGCTCTCTCAGCCTGTCATTAAACTTCTCCCCGCAGTTTCTGGTGTGAGCCCAGGCCCGGGAGGGAGTTTTATCTTTCCTGGCATTGGATCTTCGAGTTTTTTCTGAGATAGGTAAAATCCAGCTAATTACAGTAATATTTTCTGCTTCATTATCTTTACTTGCTGGAAGTATTTCCAGCCACTCCAATGGAGTCAGGTGAAAATCTCCAATAATATCCCTGTATCTTGCAAATAAAGGATCACTGCCGTCGGCAAACCCTACCAGAGGCTCAGAAAATATCCTCTCATTATCAAGATGAACCAATCTATTGGCTTTATCAGTTTTAACAAAATCCTCAATTTCACTGATAATTTTTTCTGACAGCTCTGAATTGAAATCTCTCATTTGCTCTCATCCTCTCTCAATTCAAGTTTTATAAATCATAATGAGCTACCACAGCAGTTCTGATAGTTTTGTCCGGAGACACAGCCAGCGCATCACCATTGAACTGGAATTATAAAGGAGGTGCTTCATTTAAACGGCAGTAAAAATTAGCACACCTGGAGCAAAAAACTCTTTTTTTTACCATCAACATATGCACTCCTGAGAAAATAAAAGCTATTAATAATCCGGCTGTGCCCAGCAGCGCAGGAAAACTATAATCCTGATAATTTGATATTACAATTCCAGCCCCGGCAGCCATTGAAATCAGAGGTATGCCTGTAATAATGATATACATCAGCCAGATCAGGGCTCTTTCAACTCTGCTTAAGGGGCCGGGCCGGTATTCCCACCTTTTGGGATAATTTCTCAGGGCCCAGCACTTCAACCTATCCCCTTCTTTGTTATAATGGGGGCAGTGGGTACAGAGAAGTCTGACCTCAAGTCCCAGACCCCAGAAAATGAAACAGGCTGCCGCAAGTATAATCAGCGGCAGCCAGGTTTTTAGAATCACCGAAGCCCCAGCCATTCCCAGCAGGCCGGTTATAATGGTGGGTAATAAGTTAAGCCGGTAAAAACGATAGTCTTCTGCTGTAGGATGGCAGTTAAACCTCGATTCAAGTTCACACTCCTGGCAGTCAGCCTCTCCAGCATCCAGAAAAAAATCATGACAGCTTGAGGGCTGGGATTGATAACCATCTCTTCCATTGTTTCCGGATTCCTCTGCCTTTGCTTTGTTGTTCTTGTTATTTATGCCTTTCTTTGCATTTTTAAAACTATCACTTTCATTCATTGGAGTTTACCTCCGCAATTAAATCTCACTCTCTTCTATCAGCCGAACAAAAACTTTAACCAGTTCAGGGTCAAGCTGGCTGCCAGCGCATTTTTTTAGCTCTTCTAAAGTTTCTTCTCTATTCTTGGCCTTCTGATAGGGCCTTCCTCCGGTCATAACATCATAGGCGTCTACCACCGTAATAATCCTGGATAAAAGTGGAATATCCTCTCCCTGAAGTCCCTCGGGATAACCGCTGCCGTCCCATTTTTCATGATGATGGAGAATATATTTTGCTATATGAGAATATTCATCAATTGAAGCCACTATCCTGTAACCCTTTTCCGGATGTTCATTAACTATTTTTCTTTCATCCTCACTCAATCTACCTGGCTTGGTCAGAATTTCCTCAGGTATTGTCACCTTTCCTATATCGTGTAAGGTAGCAAGCATGGAAAGATTCTTCAGCTGCTCTCTGTTCAACCCTATCTCTTCTCCTAATCTGTGGGCAAGCTCGGTCATCCTGACAGCATGACCCTTGGTTTCATTGCTTTTTGCAACCAGTGTATTTAACAGATTCCGCAGAAGCCTGTGTTTGGCACTCCGTCTCTTAGCCAGTTTATCCTTATACATATCACTATCAGCTTTGTTGAGCATATTAAAAATATCCTGATCAATAACTGTTTTGGTAGCAGAGCCCATTCCCAGTGAAATAGGAATACTGTTAAAGTCTGCCTCCTCACAGGCTTTATCAATACGCTGGCAGATTTCCTGAGCCCTCTGTTTGTCTGTTTGAGGCAAAATTATCACAAATTCATCCCCTGCCCAGCGGGCTACAATATCTTCCTGTCTGATATTATCCCGGATAATATCAGCAACTTTAATTAAGAGCTTATCACCCTTATCGTGACCGTAAGTGTCATTTACCAGCTTAAGCCCGTTAATATCCAGCATTATCACGCTGATGGGAAGCTGCCTTTTAGTATCAAGCCTTTCCATTTCTGCTTCTACATAATAGCGGTTATATAGGCCGGTCAGTCCATCATGATAGCTTAAATACTTCAATTCCTTCTCTTTCTCTTTGAGTTCCGAAATGTCCACACACATCGACAGAACTCCAACACTGCCATCAGATAAGGTTATTCTGGTTTCACTTAAATGAACATGAACGGCTTCACCATTTTTGCGGCGATTTTTTACGGTCATTGACAGGTCCACCCCGGCCAGTATTCTCTTTATATTTTCTCTGGCCTCCTCCTCAATTTCCAGCGGAACCAGTATATCAAATATATTACTTCCTTCTAATTCTTCTTTTTCATATCCGGTAATTTCACACAAAGATTCATTTGCCTTTAGAATATTACCCTGACTGTCTAAAATTTTAATACCGGAGGGAGATTTGTTAAATATTTTTCGATACTGCTCTTCTTTAATCTTTAAAATCTCCTCCTGCTGGCCGGAGAATTCCTCCTCTAAGAAATTATCAAAATCACTTTTATTCCGCTTTTTTTGATTCTGTCCCATCCTGATATCCCCCCGGAAATCCGATGTTTACTTAAATTCTGAAAACCACTTTAATTTTGCTCAGAGTTTATTATTACTGAGATCAAAGAAGGGTTTTCCAGTTTTTTATCCTGCTTAATACTTTAATTCAATATATATCCATCAGCTCCTTTTTTCCGGCAAAATTAGTTCAAATTTTTTTGTATATAAGAACTTAACTGCCGGTCAATTTTATAAATATTATCACTTGTCAGTTATAATTAGATAGGGTATAATTATAAATATCCATTGCAATTAGTTCTATTCCAGACTTTATTCTAATTATTGCCACTTCTTTGCATTTAAAAAGACAGAAATTTTTGCTCGAGGAAAACACTTACTTACAAAATGAATCTGTCTGATTTTGATGGAATAAACAGAACTGAAGGGGGGAATATAACAGGTAAAAAACCTTTGCTGATGCATAAAGTTTTTATATTAAAGTTTTTATAATTTTATTAAACTGTGAGGAGGAATATTAAATGGAGTATGAAATTATCGGGGAAACAATGCCGCTAGTTAACCTGATTTTATCCCGGGGAGAATTTGTAAAATCCAGGGCAGGAGCCATGAAATGGATGGATAACAGCATAAAAATGGAGACAGGCATGGATGGAGGAGTAGGAGGTTTTTTAAAGCGGAAGGTTATGAAAGAAAGTGGGATGATCAATACCTATACTGCAGAAAAGGACGGGAGCAGAATAGCTTTTGGCCATACCTTTCCCGGCCATATTATTGCTTTAGATGTAACTAACAATAGTATTATCTGTCAGAAAAGGGCCTATCTCTGTTCCACCAAAGATGTAGAATTAGAAATTGCCTTTCAGCAAAGTTTAGGAAGCGGCTTTTTTGGTGGGGAAGGTTTTGTAATGCAGAAACTATTAGGCAGAGGCCAGGCCTTTGTTGAAATAGATGGAGAGGTAGTTGAAATGGACCTGGATGAAAATCAGATCATCAAAGTTGAAACAGGCTCGGTTGGTATGTATGAAGAAAGTGTTGAGATGAATATTGAAAAAGTTAAGGGCATGAAAAATATGCTCTTTGGAGGAGAGGGCATCTTCCTTACAACCTTAAAAGGACCAGGTAAGGTCTGGCTGCAGACGATGCCAATTCAAAGTATGGCCAGTGAAGTAAGCCCCTATTTAAACATAAAAAGCAAATAATCCACCTAAAACGAAAGCAGTTATTTGCGCTGTTTATAATAATGCAATATTTGATTAAAACCACGGCAGAGGCCTGATTTTACTGAAAAATTCAGGGAAATTAGGCTCCTGCTGTATAAACAGACACAGTCTTGTTGTTAATATCTTTTTATTCTTTTCTTAAAGTCTTCCTCTGCCGAAGAATTTCTTTCACTTATGCTCATGATACATCTCACTTCACTTTCAAAAAATACATTTGAAGCAGCTGCCTTCATATATCTTGTCCCAGGTATCAATACCTTTCCCAATACATCAAATGTTTAAATGCTCTTTATACCATCTAAATAAATTTTTAAGATCAGATAGACGGTTATTTACTATATCAATAATAATTTCAGGATCAATATCTGAATAGTCATGAACTAAAACATTCCTAAACTGTACCATTTGAATATATTTTTGTTTATTTTTCTTAACTATATCATTCTTTGCTAACAGCCTAACCACATCAGAGTTGTAATTTACTTCGCCCAATCTATTTTTGCTGATTATATGATTACCAATGTCCAGAAAAGACTCGATGGCTAAATGTAGTGTTCTTTCAATAAATCTACTTAACAGTTTATTGTTCTTATATTGCTCAATTTCAAGTGGTGAATGCTCTGATAAATCGTTGATATATTCTTCTAAACTAAGCATCCTGTCAGTAATGCTGTCATTATCATTCACCTTCCACAAACCTCCCTCCCATGTTAGCATAATAAGTCTGATAATAAGGTTTCATATCTAAATATTTTCTTATTGTCTTTACTTCACAAGTTACTCTATATTTGCTTTCTTTTCCAGTTAACAATTTTCCGCTAATTATTTTATGTTTCATCTTGATAGTTGCATTAGAAAATAAGACCACATCAAACTCAACTCCAAACTTTCTGATTAACTCATCTTCCAGCATTAACTTAAAATTATATGCCTCAATTTTATCCATCGCTGGAGAAGTAATAATGCCTATATCAAAATCACTGGTTTTATCATAATTTTCAGAAGCACGAGAACCAAAAATATAGGAAGCTTCCAGTTCCTCTCTCCCAGAAAGATATGACTTAATATCATTGATAACTTTCTTATTAAACTCTGCTTTATTAACAGTCATATTCATCATCCTTTTCTTTTCCTATCCATACTGCCAGACATTCAAGCAATTTTTCAATGCAATTTTCAATGCAATTATATCTATAAATTTATAAATAGTCAATAAACTCTTCTCATATAAAAATAGTTCATCGTATGTAAGCTGCATTACATACTTCTATATCTTTACAATTATATACTAAAATCAACCATTTAATTTGCAAAAGCCAGATAGGAATACTATAATTAAATCAGTTTTTAAATATCCTGGTTTGATAAGAGTAGGGGTTGGAAAAGCTGGCTCCGGACCTTCCTATCTAGATGAAAATTCAGGCGGCCCTGAAAATGATTTTACTCAGCGGAACACAACTTTTGTGACCTGGAATTTGATGCATCTGGCAAGAATGTTGAAGGATAATGACGGTGTTCCTGCTCACGGTAATCAGAGAAGTGCCTGGGATGCCGGGTGCAGTTTCGACCACCCCAATCCCGAATACAGATAATTTTTGTTATTAAAGGAGGCTGCAAAATGATAAACAGTAAAAGGATAATTACAATCTCATTAATATTAGTTCTGCTTCTAACTCTCATTGGAACCGGGACTTTATCTGCTCAAAATAACAGGCTTGATATAGCAATTCCTGGCAGAACTCAAACCCTTGATCCCGGTTTTCTCCAGAGAGTTTTATCCGAATGGCCCGTAATGAACTCTATTTTTAATGGACTGGTTAAATATGAACCGGGGACCTTTGAGGTAGTACCTGATTTAGCTCATGATTGGGAAATCTCAGATGATGATAGAGAAATCACCTTTTATTTGAGAGAAAATGTCCAGTTTCACAGAGACTACGGTGAATTTACTGCTGCAGATGTTAAATTTAGTTTTGAAAGGATTATCGACCCCGAGGCCAATTCTCCAGAAGCTCCGTCCTTTGTCCAGCTTGAGAAAGTTGAGATCATTGATGATTATACAGTTAAACTGATCCTTGAAGAGCCTATGGGAAGATTGTTCACCTCTACCCTGCCCTTTAATGCCGGATTGATAGTAAGTAAGGAAGCCGTTGAAGAGATGGGTAGAGAGGATTTTGCCAGCAACCCGGTAGGCACAGGCCCCTATCAGTTTGAACGCTGGGATGTAAATGATAATATTCATTTGAGCTACCATGATAATTACTGGGGTGAAGAGCCCGAATTCAAAGAAGTTCAGTTTATGCCCATGGCAGACCCAACTTCCCAGGAATTAGCCCTTCAATCCCGGGAGATCGACATAGGTCAGCTGACACTGGATAATTTTGAAAGTATCCAGAACATGGAGGAGTTCGAGGCTGAAATCTACCCCGATCTCGCTATTCAGTATGTAGCTTTTAATACAACAAGATATCCCCTGGATAACAGGGAGTTGAGAAAGGCTCTGAGATATATAATAAACCCCGATGATATTTTAATTGGCGCTTTTGCCGGGCAGGCAGAAAGAGCTTACTCAATTCTTCTGCCTGACATGATAGGTTACTGGGAAGCCCCTGCTTATGATTTAGAGGAGGCTGGAGAAGAATATGTCTGGAACCTCCTGGAAGAAGCCGGCTATCCAGAGGGAGAAGGTTTGGAATTGGAGTATGTAACTGATGCCACTGAAGAAAGAAGGATGATTGCTACGATTATCCAGGATCAACTCTCTGACTTTAATATCGCCATGGATATTGAAGCTCTAGAGGTTGGGCCAAAAATTGATAGATGGCAGGAAGGCAGTTATGATTTCACCTATGCCAGATTTACCAACACTGTCGATCCCGGATATAATTTTCAATGGAACTTAACCGAACAGATTGGAGAATGGAATTTATTTCACTGGAGCAATGAAAGATATGATGAATTGTGGAATGAAGCCGAGACCATTATAGATGAAGAAGTTAGAAGTAACAAATATATTGAAATGCAAAAAATTATGGATGAAGAAGCAATAGGTTTATGGATTACTCATGGGGTAAAAACCCCGGCCTGGAAAGTTGATTTGAATCCGGTCTTTTCTCCAGATGGTGTAATATTACCCTGGCTGGTAACATCCAGATAATCCTCTGACATCAGCCGGGTTTAACAGACCCGGCTTTTTCTCTTATTTTTCTCTTTATATTATATGGTTCCGCTGCGAAAAGTCATTTTACTGGCAATTTGCTTGAAAGGATGACAGTTATGACGGGAATTATAATTTCAATATTTTGCTGATATTAAGAGAATTAACATAAAGGTAATTTTAAAGGAAAGAATGTTCAGAGGCTGGGAGGGAGCAAGTGAAATGTTTGTTTATATCTCAAAAAGATTGCTTTGGGTAATCCCTACCCTTCTCGCAGTTTTATTTCTCCTCTTTAGTCTAACCTATCTGCTGCCTGGAGACCCGGCAGATATTATTCTTGGCCCCCGGGCTACCGAGGAAATGGCTCAGGATTTAAGAGAGCGGCTTGGGCTTGACAGACCCTGGTATGAGGGATATATTGATTATATCAGAAGTATATTGCGAGGAGATCTGGGAGTTTCAATTTTTAGAAACAGGCCGGTCTTTAATGTAGTTATGGAAGTTTTGCCCTATACTCTGGCACTCACCTTTGCCGGCATGGGTCTGGCTGTCTTTAACGGAATCATAATTGGTCTCCTGGCAGCCAGTTATCAGGACTCATGGCTGGACAGTTTATTAACCTTCATTTCTTTCTTAACCGCCTCAACCCCCACTTATATTGCCAGTGTTTTGATTATAGTGGTCTTTTCGGTTAACTTAAATTTGCTTCCCTCCATTGGGCTGGGTGAGGGTGGCCTTTTAAATTCTCTCTATTATTTAATCGGCCCTGCTGTGGCTTTATCAATCGGTTGGACAGGTTATATCGCCAGATTAACCAGGAGTTCTATGCTGGAAACTTTAGAATCAGATTTCATCCAGACTGAGAAATCCTTTGGTCTGCCCAGTTATTATATTATTTATAAATATGCTCTCAAAAAAGCAGTTAAGCCCATTATCGCAGTTGTGGGTTTGGGCATAGGAAGGCTGCTGGGAGGAGCGGTCTTTGTCGAGGTCATTTTTACCCGTCCAGGTCTGGGCAGACTTATTGTAAACTCTATATATGAAAGAGATCTGCCTCTGGTTAGAGGAGGAGTTCTGGTAGCTGCTCTTCTTTTTGTTCTGGCCAATCTCCTGGCGGATATTTCCTATGCCTATTTTGATCCCCGGATTAAACAGGAATAGATTCTGGAGGAATGAAAATGTTTAACAGCCAGAGGTTTTTCAGGCTCAAGAAAAAATTCATGCGAATTATTAATATAATGAAAAAGGATTACAGGACATATCTGGGGGGAAGTATAATTCTGATAATCTTCTTATCAGCGGCATTTGCACCCTGGATTGCTCCCCATAATCCCTACAGTACTGATGTGGTCAACCGCCTGCAGGGCCCCAGCCTGAATAATCCCCTGGGTACAGATAGTGTGGGTAGAGATATTTTAAGCCGGTTGATCTTTGCAGCCAGACCTGCAGTTTATGTAGCCTTTGGGGGACTGTCAATTTCAATATTTTTTGGTTTGCTGCTGGGTCTGACAGCAGCTTATCTTGGTGGTATTATCGACAGATTAATCATTTTATTTTTTGACTTTGTCAGGGCTTTTCCCCCTTTGATATTAATTCTGGTTTTATTGGCAATAATAGGTCCCTCGCTTATCAGTGTGATAATAATCCTGGGAATCACCATCATGCCGAGATATGGCAGGGTTATAAGAGCTGAAACCCTCTCGGAAAAAGAAGAGGACTATGTTGAATCTGCCAGATCCCTGGGTGCTGGTAAAGTCAGGATTGTTTATAAACATATACTGCCCAATATTTTTGCTTCAGTTCTGGTGCTGGGAGGAATGGACATGGCTTCAATGATAATGTGGGAAGCTGGTTTATCATTTCTAGGTTTGGGGCTTCAGCCGCCTCTGAGCAGCTGGGGGGTAATGCTGCAGGAATCATATCAATATATTCAAACAGCACCCTTAATGATTGTCTGGCCTTCCCTGGCAATAATGCTGACAATGCTAGGTTTTTCTTTATTTGCTGAAAGTTTAAGGGTAGCATTAAACCCTAAGGCCGGCCAGGAGGGACAAAAATAGTGAATGCCCTGTTATCAATTGAAGATTTAACAGTTCAATACAGAACCCGGAATGGTTATTCCCTGGCAGTGGAGGACGTAAATTTAGAGATCAAAAACGGGGAAATCTTTGGTCTGGTTGGTGAGAGCGGATCAGGTAAATCTACGCTGGGCAAAGCCATTGTAAAACTATTACCTGTTTCTGCTGAAATACCTGCTGGAAAAATATTTTTTAAAAACCGGGATATAATAACTTTATCCGAACAAACAATAAATAACGAAATTAGAGGCAAAGAAATCTCAATGGTACTGCAGAATCCTCAAAATGCTCTTAATCCAGTATTTAAAGTCGGTACCCAGCTGGTGGATGTCCTGTATTTTAAAAACAATAAAAAAATAAAACGAAAAAATTTAAAACAGGATGCCATTGAAATGCTGAAAAAAACGGGAATTTCTGATCCGGAATATCGCTTTGAAGAATACCCCCATCAATTCAGTGGAGGCATGAAGCAGAGAGTTCTGCTGGCAATGGCCTTTATCTCTCACCCTTCACTTCTCATAGCAGATGAGCCGACTACTGCTCTGGATGTCACTATTGAAGCTCAGATTTTAGCATTATTAAAGGATCTGGTGCGGGAATATGGAACTTCAATTCTATATATAACCCATGATCTGGGGGTTGTCTCTGAAATTACCGACCGGATAGCTGTTATGTATGCCGGTAAAATAGTTGAATCAGCAAAAACAGATGATTTATTTGATGAACCCCTCCATCCCTATACCAAAGCTTTATTAAAATGTCTGCCAGGTTATAGCTCTAAAGAACAATTAGCCACAATTCCCGGTCAGGTTCCCAATCTGAATAACAAACCAACCGGATGTAATTTCTGTCCCCGCTGCGACTACTGCTTTGCTCTGTGCCAAAAAGAAGAACCCCGGCTGCGGGAATATAAAGCTGATCATTCAGTGGCATGTTTTCTCTATAATCAGGAAGAGAAAGAAGAAGCTGAAGTTGAAGATGAAAAAGTAAATGAGAAAGAAGGAGCATAATTTTAAATGGCCCTGGTTGAAATCGATAATTTAAAGACATATTTTCATAAGAAGAACAGCATATTTCACAAAATGCTGGACAAAGGCCCTTTAACTGTCAGAGCAGTTGATGGCATCAGTTTTGCTGTTGACAAAAAAGACACCTTTGCTCTGGTTGGTGAGAGCGGCTGCGGTAAGACTACAGTGGCCAGATCAGTCCTGAGACTGGTTGAACCTGATGCCGGCAGCATAAAATTTAAAGGTAAAGATATCTATAATTTTACTAAGCAGGAGATAAAAGAATTTAGAAGAAATGCTCAGCTGATCCTGCAGGATCCCCGCTCATCTCTGAATCCCAGATTGATAGTCGAGGAGCTCATCTCAGAACCCTTTTATATCCACGGTCTGGTAGATAACGATTTTGACTTATTAAACAGAGTCTGGGATTTATTGGATACAGTTGGACTATCAAAAAGATTCTCGGAATTATTTCCCCATGAACTAAGCGGGGGCCAGGCAAGAAGAGTGGGGATAGCCAGAGCTTTAGCCCTCAAGCCTGAATTTATTGTCTGCGATGAACCCACTTCAGGGCTTGATGTCTCGATAATGTCAGCGGTCTTAAATCTGATGCAGGAATTACAGGATAAATATGATCTGACCTATCTCTGGATTTCTCATAATCTCCAGGTCGTCAGACATATCAGTAACAAGATCGGTGTTATGTATCTGGGTAAACTGGTCGAGCTGGGCAATTCCGAGAAAATCTTCAGCAACCCTCTCCATCCCTATACCAAAGCATTGTTTTCTTCAATCCACAGAGTTGAAGATAGAAAGAAGAACAAAAGAGAAATTTTGCCAGGAGAAGTGCCCAGTCCCATTAACCCGCCCAAAGGCTGCAGTTTTAATCCTCGCTGTAAGTACAGAATGGAGATCTGCCCGAAAAAAGAACCGCAGCTGGAGGAAGAATCCGAAAATCAGCTGGTTTCCTGCTGGTTATATAACCAGCCCTGATACTTAACTGCCCGGTTTTATTAAAAAAATAAACCCCTCCTCAGTTAAAAGGAAGGGGCTATTTATGCTCCAATATTAACTAACATTTTGTTCTTTTTCCGGGTACAGTGAAGCAATACCAAGTTCCACTCCAGGAAAAAATCATAATTTCCGATGGAAAAAAGAAGTGTGATCGGCTGAATCCCTCGGTTTTTCTTTTCTTAGCTGGCAAAATTCTTTTCTGCAGGACTTGCAGTGTTCAAAGGTTGCTTTTGGTTTATCACAGGCATCAGCACTAGAAAATAACTCCGATATTTTTGTATACAGCTCAGAAATTTTCATAACTGCCCCACCTCTCCAGGAACTTTAAGTATTGATATTAAATGAGGATTTAGCTCATTCAATTTATACAGCCTTCATGCTTCTTAACAGTAATATATACTATTTAGGAAAATTTTTCTGTTAATAATTTTACACTTCTAAAATAATTCAGCAATATCCTATTACCCAACTTATGCTATAATATTTATTATTATACTTGAATATAGTAAAAAGATTTGATATAATTAATTATGTAATTCAAATCACAATAGAAAGGGGGTTTAGCTTATGAGGAAAATCTCATTAGTAGCACTAATCTCAGTAATTTCACTTTCCCTAATCTTTGCTACAGGAGTAGCGGTAGCAGAGTATGAGTACAGGGATGATTATGAAGATGGAAGATATCGGGGCTCTTTCTATGATGGAGGCGAATTCAATGTAGCTCTGCAGTTCTATCTTGAGGACAATGTTATTCAGGATCCCTCCTTCCGTCATCTCTATTATGATGGTGTGGATTATTTAGGAGCTAGATATCTCCAATCCGTAAGGGAGCTCACCGATCAGCATGTAGAGCTGCTGGATTATCTCGAAGGCAAAGACGTAACAGCAATTGATGATTTGAGAAATCCCGGTGAGATCATTACTGAAACTGAAGAAACTATTGACGGCTTTACCGGAGCAACTGTTAGAAGCTCCAAAGTAATGTCTGCCATGAGAGATGCTCTCAATAGAGGCAAGTATGATCGATAAATAAAAATTGAGAATAATATATTATATACTTAAACTGGCCAGCCTTTTATAGGCTGGCCAGTTTATCTTCTATAGTTTCAGGATTTAGATTATCATCACTATATTACTTCATGAACACATTTATGAGCACTTTAAGTTTTAGCGCCCTCAGCCAAATTTATAGGATTTCTAATAAATCAACTATCTAAATTCAATTTCCTCCACTGAAAACTTAACTTCCAAATCCTGTTCTGATGATGTATAGTCATAACTTATTACCATCATAAACTCTTCAAACTCTGCCAGCTCCATCACACCTCTTTCAAGTTCATACTCTGGAAGCTCCTGCACATTTATTCTAACAATAGTAACTTCCTGGCCGGCTAAAACTTCCTCTCTAATGCTCACATCTCCCATTGTTTCAAATTCTTCTATTCTAAAATCAGCAAATTGATAAAAGGGAAACATAACCGACCGAAGCGCTGTATCTTTCATCATTTCTGCCATTTGCTGTGGTATTATTTCACCATCTATTTCCATCTGTTTGACATCATCACCATCAAGCCAGACCTTAATGGAGGAAAACTGCCTTTCTTCCCCGTGCATTTCAAAAAGTAATATATCAGTATCAACACCCTGAACTTCCTCTACCCCTTGATATTGATAGGAAATGAGAGAATCCTGTATCTTCTCCCCCTCAGAATGTACTACAACATTATAATCCAGCCTGCTAAATTTGTTTATCATATCTTCTAGCTCAGTTGGAGTTTCAATTTCTTCCAGGGTCACATCTTCAGAGTTCTCCTGAGCCTGAATTGCAGTGGCACCAACCGCCAGTAGTGTGATTAGAAAAATGATTAAGATTAAACCTTTTTTTGTAGTAATTTTTGCCATCTCCCTTCCTGTTTTTGTTAATTCAGCTGTCTGCAGCATATTATCTCAGCTAATTAAATATATCCTGAATACTAGAAATACTCTGCTTTATAACTTCTTTAAAAGTTATCAAAATCCTTCTATGCAAATATCATCAAATTTATAAAATCATAATCCCCATCATATCAGTCATTCTGTCAATCAATTTTTGTCAGTAAATAGCCTCTTTACAGCAGAACAATATAACTTAACGTCTACACCCTGAGCATGCCGCTAAAAATTTTTCATACAGCTGATATTCATCTGGGAATGAAATTCAATGAATATCCCGCTGGGACCCAATGAAGCCGGAAAAAGCACAATTGTTAATGCTATCTTTGCCACATTGTTTAAAGAGCCTAAAATAAAATCCCGGTGGATATGAATATTCTCTCCTTCGGCACCTATGATGGCGTTGCCCTGACACTCAGATTTGCCCTCTTCTGAAACACTAATTTTTCCAATGTTTAGTTCCTAAAAATTCAGCTTGATAAAGTTGCCAGCTACTCCCAGGGCCCTCAGCTCATCATCCACTCCTTCAGCACCTAATTCAAAGATGCTGAAGATGAAGTAGTTGTTCCTTTCTGCCATCTCACTGATCATCGGCTCACCAATTATTGAAATCAAATCCTGCACCAGCCCCTCATCACTGCGATCCTCAATTACCCAGCTGGCAAAATCATCGGTACCTGGATTGGTAACGAAGAGTATTAAAAGAATAATTAAAATTAAAATTAGATAGAAAGCCTTTCTCATGATTTTTACCTCCTCTAATATTAACAGCTTCTGAATCAGACAATAAATCCTCTCGAAAGTTTATTTATTAAATTTTTCTCTGTTCCTGAGCTCATTTTCCAGACCCTCCAGGTTGCTAAATTCACTGATACAGCGGTCAAATTTACATATCCTGGCTGAAAATTCTTTAAAGGGTTCTCCTTCCTGAAAATCCCGTGAGAGCAGTTTCTGATAATCAGCTGCATTTTTCTCCGTCACAATTAAAAGCTCTTCTTCCTCGGTAAGAAACGGAATCAATCTGTCGCGGATTTCTTTTTCCTGAACCGGGTCAGGCAGGAAAACTTCTATCAAGCAGCGATATTCTTCCAGCAGAAGCAGGCGCACCAGTCCGCTGTAGGCTTCTGGCATCCTGCTGATACTGGAGCTGAAACTGCCTGTGATTTCCCGGTATCTCCCGTGCCAGTAATTATCTCCAGTCAGTAAGGCCAGCCTCTGATAGGCTTCGGCCGCCACAGCATTACCGGCCGGCAGAGAGCTGCTGCTTCCCGGTGTCGGGTTATAGAGCAGCTTTTCTCCCTTCCGGGACTGATAATGCAGGCTGCCTGTCTCTGAGCTGAAATCCTCTTCCAGGGTGCGGGCCAGAACCAGTGCCAGCTCGAGATATTCTCTTTCTCCGGTCAGGCGATAGTAATCCAGCACCGCCTTCAGAAAAAAGGCATAGTCATCCAGATTGCCCTGAAAGGCCCTCTCTCCCCGGGCCTGACGGACAAAAAGCCTGCCATTTTCATAGAGGTTCTCCCGGATAAAGTCAATTATCTCTCCAGACTCCTGCCGATATTTCTCTCTGCCGGTCAGGGCAGCTGCCCGGGCCAGTGCTCCGGCCAGCAGTGAATTCCAGGCAGTCAGGATCTTATAATCCCGGCCAGGGGCCTCTTTCTTTCTATCACGGTACTTCCTCAAATCTGCCAGCAGGTTTTTGGTTTTCTCATCTCTCCCGGCAAACTCCCCGCTCAGCCGGGGATGATTTTTCCCTTGAAAATTACCCGATTCAGTTATATTGAGATACTTCTTGATTGCCTTAACATTCTCCTGCTTTCGATTCTTCTCCTGCAGGGCTTCAGCTATTTCTTCTTCAGTCCAGAGGTAAAAACCTCCCTCTGTTCCCGAACTTTCTGCATCCAGAGCCGAGGCATATCCCCCGACAGCCAGTTTCATTTCATTCTGGAGAAACTCAAATATTTCATCTATAATATCTGCATATTTCTCCGCTCCCGTCAGCCGGTATAAACCGGTCAAAATCTCGATCAGCAGAGCATTGTCATACAGCATTTTCTCAAAGTGAGGTATCTCCCAGTTTTTATCAGTGGCATAGCGGAAAAATCCTCCCGCCACCTGATCATAAATTCCTCCGGCCAGCATCCTGTCCATAGTAGTGCGTACCATTTCCCGGGCAGTTTCATCATCCCTATACCTGGCTCCAGCCAGCAGAAAGTTCAAGTGGTCGGCCTGAGGAAATTTAGGTGCTGAACCAAAACCGCCAGACTGATAATCGAATTTCTTTCTCAGATTCTCGGCCAGCAGATTCACCACTTCTTCCCCTTTATTCTCAAATATCGCCTTTCCCTCTTGGTCCGGCGAAATTCTCTCCCGGGACATTTCTTTGATCTTTCCGGTAATTTCATCAGCGCTGGCATTAATATCCTCTCGTTTTTCCTGCCAGAGATCTTTAATCTGCAGCAGAAGCTGCTTGAATCCAGGTAGACCTCTACGGCCTTCGGGAGGAAAGTAAGTCCCGGCATAAAAGGGTTTCTGCTCCGGCGTCAGAAATATTGAAAGCGGCCAGCCTCCCTGGCCTGTCATTGCCTGGCAGACCTCCATATAAATCTTATCAATTTCCGGCCTCTCCTCCCGGTCAACCTTGATGGGCACAAAGTGTTCATTTAAAATATCGGCAATTTCTTCGCTGTTAAAAGATTCCCGGGCCATAACATGGCACCAGTGACAGGTGGAATAACCTATCGAAAGAAAAACCGGCTTATCTTCGCTTCTGGCTTTCTCCCAGGCCCTTTCATCCCAGGGCTGCCAGTTTACAGGATTATCGGCATGCTGGAGAAGATAAGGGCTTTTTTGCTCACCAAGCCGGTTGCTGTTAGTTGATGATGGCAAAGGCAAAACCTCCTTAATCTTTTAATGTTGGAAAAAGCTGTAGCTTAATTGATCTGTTTTTCTCAAATGCTATTTCTTCCATTTTTTTCTTCTGTTTTTAGATTATAACATGCAATATTTTGGTGTTTTATATCCTGGATAATTTTACTTAAGTTTCCTTAACTTTATTGCCTTAAATATATCATTAAAACCCATCCTAATCAATAAAGAGCTTTACAATATTAAAAAAGAAAAAAGCAATATTAAAAAAGCAATATTATAAAAATTTTTGATCTTCTCGTAAACCGATGGTTAATGATTAAACCACAAAAAGGGCTATATCATAAATTAATAACCAAAAACATCTGCCCCTCCATAACAGTGTCGTCACAGAGGGGCAGATAATTTTCGATTTAATTTGACTGGCTAATTTATAATCAAAAAGCCTATCCACCTAAAGCTTTCTTTACAGGCCTTCAGCCTCCAGCATCTCCTGAGCCTCTTCGTAGGCCTCATTCAGGGCGGCTTCAATTTCCTGCTCGCCCCTCAGAGCCCGGTGTATGGCTGGAGTGAAAATATTGTCCCGAAACTCGGAATACCAGGATAGAGTGTCACTGGGCCTCAGACCGGCAACTCCCATCTGCTGACGGAACACATCCCGCAGGGGATATTCCTCTTCGGGAAATTCAGCATCGTATTCTTCACTGTAGAGCTCTTTAATCACAGACTCTGCTCCCCCGGTAGTCTCCATCAGTCCCCTGGCTCCGGCTTCATCTTTCATATAAGTCAGCAGTTCAAAAGCCCATTCCGGCGAGCGGGTTGTCGGTGAAATGGCATAACCTCCCCCGCCCAGAACGGTATAGCTTTCTCTTTCAATCCCTGGTATCAACCCCACACCAAGGTCATCTACAATCTCAGAAACCTCGGGATTGGTAGCAACTCCATGAACCATATTCCAGTTTATTTCAAAAATCTGTTCTCCAGCAACAAAGTGATGATAATTATCCCAGTCGCTGGTTTCTAAAGCTGCCCGGGGAATCAGGCCTTCATCCAGCATTTCTTTCATCAGGGTAAGTGCCTGAATTCCTGCCTCGCTGTTGAAGGTCCATTCAGTTTTATCTTCATTCAGCCACTCCCCATCATAGAGTTTCAGCATGATATCAAACCAGACCATGCTGTCCTCATGAGCCTCCGGCCAGCCAGGAAAGAGTCCGTACTCAGCGACACCGGCCTCGATTGCCTCCCGGGAAATATCCAGCATCTCATAGAAGGTTGCTGGGGGTTCATCATAGCCCAGTTCCTCCAGCATAGCCTTATTGTAAAAGAAAGATACAGTGGCTGCCGTTCCCGGTAAGGCCCACTGTTCGCCGTGGGAACTGACAAACTCCACGGTAATATCATAAAACTTCTCGTTGATTTCATCCAGCTCTTCCTGAGAAACTATCTCGCCCAGAGGGATAGCCATACCAAGATTACCCAGCTCAGGATGCCAGGAATTGCTCATGTGATAGAGATCAAAAGTGGAACCACCGGCAATGCTGGTGGTTATTTGATCCCAGAGGTCACCATAGGCCATTTCTATCCATTCGACTTCAATGCCATATTCCTCTTCAAATCTTGTCACTCCTGCACCGAACTGATCCACATCAATATCCAGAGCAATTATGCTGAGTGTTTCCGGCTTTTCCGGCATCTCTTCCTGGGCCTGTACCGCAAAGCTGCTGCCTGCTACCAGCAAAACAGTCAGTAAAATCGCTGTTAAAACTTTACCCGGAATTAGTTTCATTCTGACCCTCCTTGTGTTTTTGAGTTCTTTAAAAAACACTTAAAAATTCCTTCTCTCTCTTTTCTCCCAATCCTGTCATATACTATTTATATAATACAACAGAACTTTAAACAATACAACAAAATACACAACAAAAGATATTCGATTCCCTTTTCACTTATTCCACTTCCGGGCACAATTTATGGTGTACTATTTTCGGTAATTTTTAAAATCCTGACAGTGCTGCAGCAGCCTTTCAGCCAGATTGAGGTTGCTGGCAAAATGCAGGTGAAGATAGCTGGCCAGAGTGTTCTCAACTATAATTCCACCCTTTCTGCCTTCACTGTTCCGGCCGCCATAAAGTTTGTAGCAGTACTCCACTCCTTCAGGCAGATCTATCAGCCGGAAATAATGAAATTCATGCCCCTTAATTTCATCACCAGCTCTGCTGAGAAGGTTATCCCTCCAGACTTCAGCCCTGACATAGCCCATCGCCTGCAGACTGTCTCCCATCACCACTCTCCCTGGAATCAACCCCACCAGGGGGAAATTTTCGCCCTTAAAATTGCTGACCTCCCGGGCTAAATAAATCAGACCACCACATTCAGCATAGATCGGCAGCCCTTCCCGGGCTTTTTCTAAAATCTCCTCTTTCAACCTCCTGTTGGCTGCCAGTTCAGCCAGAAAGTTTTCCGGAAACCCGCCCCCCAGATAAAGACCATCGACCTCAGGAAGCCTTTCATCCTGCAGCGGGCTGAAATACTCCAGCTGAGCCCCATAACCTTCCAGAATATCGAGATTGTCCTGATAGTAAAAATTGAAAGCCTCATCGTAGGGAACACCCAGAGAAACCTGAATATTTTTCCCTGAAGCCTCATTCTCCTTCTGATTCTCCCACTCCTGCTTCCCCTCTTGCTGCTTTTTCTCCTGCTGCAGCTGACTGACCCGGTTAAAAATATTTCGACCGGTAGAACTGAGAGGCTCGGTCCTGCGGGCCAGGGATAAAATCCCCTCTAAATCGATATGATCCTTAACCAGCTCCTTCAAATGGCTGACAAATTCAGCCAGCTCACCGGATTCAGTGACAGGCACCAGTCCTAAATGCCTTTCCGGGAAAACCAGTTTCTCATTTCGAGGCAGATAGCCCAGCACCCTGATTTCCAGCCTGTCCTCCATGATTTCCCGAATCATGGCATAATGTCCGCTGCTTCCTATATTGTTTAAAATAACACCCTCTAGCCTCAGCTCCGGATCGAAGTTTTTGTAGCCGGCCACCAGAGCAGCTGCACTCTGAGCCATTTTCCCGGCATCCAGCACCAGGATTACCGGTGAGTCTAAAGTCCTGGCAATCCCGGCGGTGCTGCCCTCCATCTCCAGCCCCTTTTTACCATCATAGAGACCCATAACTCCCTCAATCACAGAAAGTTCTGCTCTTCCGGCAGCATTTAGAAACACCTCTTTCAGGGTCTCACTGTCCATAAAGTAGCTGTCCAGATTGCGGGACTTTCTACCTGTAACCAGGCTGTGAAATCCCGGGTCGATATAATCCGGACCGACCTTAAAGGGCTGAACCTGATAGCCCAGATCTGTCAGAGCAGCTAAAATGCCAATTGTTATGGTTGTTTTTCCCACACCACTGGCCGTTCCGGCCATTGTAATTCGTGGATTCATTTTATCCTCCTTGCAGCCTCTGTCTCTACTCCTGTCAAGCCATCTTAACCAAAATAGTTTTTTATATTTATATGCAGTCCCTTATTTATAGTCCCTATAATAAAACAGTCCTCAATCTTCTTGAATTTTACTGACTTCCTCCATCAATTTCTGACAATCATGAAAAACCCGGGGGTAATCTATCTCCGGCCTTTCAATCAACACAACCGGAATATTAAGCTCCCGGGCTGCCTCTAACGGTAATATGGGGAATGTCCAGCTTCTCCAGCTCAGACTTGGATTCGCTGGCCCCCACAAAACCGATAGGAGTCCCCACAACCAGTTCCGGACAGACAGCACCCTGCCTGATTAGTTTAATTAATTCAAAGAGGGCTGTGGGAGCATTGCCGATGGCAAAAACCCTGTTATCGGGACACTGAACTGCCCTGCGCATCGACATCATCGATCTGGTAATACCCAGCTCCT
>SLJX01000059.1 GCA_007134885.1 Halanaerobiaceae bacterium | reverse complement strand
TAATTCTCTTGGCAGCAAACAACCTGACAGCAAACAACCTGGCAGGAAACTGGCTGGCAGTACACAACCTGACAGCAAACAACCTGGCAGGAAACTGGCTGGCATCTTACTACCTAGCAATAATTCACCCGGCAGTGAACTGACTGTCACCGCACAAACTAGCAGTATTCTACCAGGCGATGAACTGGCAGGCACCGCAACAGGCAGCAATTCAAAAGGGAGTATTCCAACAGGCAGCAATCTACCCGGCCTACCCGGCGGCGAACTGGCAGGCAGCGCCCTGGCTGGCGATGGCCCGGTTGATAATGATCTGGCCGGAGGAGATAGGCAAAAACTGGAAGCAAGCCTGCCTTTGACCACCTATCTAGAGTATGACGGGTCCGGCCGAAATTCCGGGCGGAAGATTGAGATTGAGCTGGAGTATGATTTTCTCGCCGATTCCTGGCGGCAGGAATTTTTCTACCGGGAGGTTTTCCGAAAAGATTCAGAGGAAGCTCTGGCTACCGGACAAAATCCAGATGGGAAACTGCAGAAACTGGCTTTTTCTTTTTATCATGATTACCGGGACTGGCGGCTTAACCGCCGGGATTATCTGCTGGAGCTGGATTATTCAGGTGCTGACTGGCAGTTAAGATATCGGGAGGGTTATGATACTGATTATCTCCCCTATCTTAATCTGGAATTACCGTTAAACAATAATCTGGAGCTGGCGGCCGGCCTGGGCCGACTGAGCCGAGCAGAGCGGGAAACCGACAGGATTAAAATATCGCCTTCCTGGCAATTCAGCCGGAAGGCCTGGCGGGGCTGGGATTTAGCTGGCGGGACCAGGCTGAGCTATATTCACCATTTTTCTCCGGAGGAAGCAGGAAATTTTGCCGCCCTGGAGTATGAGTTTCAGCTGGAGCGTCTTTTCTGGAGAAATTTTCGGGACAGCAACAGTTTTTTCCGGGGACTGCCGGAGCGAGGGCTGCCAGAGGACCTCAGCCTGGAGCAGAGCGGAGGACTTAAGATAGAGGCTGCTCATACCAGGGGCAGTATATATTTAATAAAAGATGAAGAAAAGGAAAAAATTAAACCAGTCTGGAGGCTGACACCCTTCAGCAGCATAACCCTGACAGGAGCTGATGATTTCAGGGCTGAGATTAGGGGAGAGCTGGAATATGATCTGCTGGAGCTGAACTGGAGGAGAACCGGGGTGGGTTTGAAGCTTAAGCTGCCGGGAGCCGGACCTAACTCCTTTTATGTTTTTGATTTCCAGGGAGATTACTTCAACCGGCAGGGGGCCTGGGGGGAGCTTAATTTCCAGCTGAAACGAATACTGGACTGTTACAGCTTTAGCTTAAATTATGAAGCAGTGGATCAGGTTTTCTTCCTGGGCTTTGACCTAAACCTCTAAATTATGGTATAATGCTTGTGAATGTCTGAATTGCAGTATGCTAACTTTAAGTACTTGATCTGAAAAATGGACCCAGAGTGCTTAAAAGGGGAGAGAAGGTTTAACCGTTTTTTATGGCAGATTTCAGCAAAAATAATTCCGAAAATAATACTGAAGAAAGCCCTGCTGGAATTTCTTCCCGAGCTGAAATTGCTAAAAATGTCAGACTGGGGAACAGGGTGATTATCGGGCCGGAAGTTAAAATTGGATCAGGCTGTGAAATTGCCGATGAAGTTCAAATTAAAGGCAGGACCACCATCGGGGAAAAATGCAAAATTTCCACCGGGGCTTTGCTGGGTTTTCCTCCCCAGCATCGGGATTACGATGGTAAAGAAACCACCCTGGTTATTGGGGGCAGCTGCCTGATAGGAGAAAGGGCTACCATTCACCGCGGTACTTCCGAAAGGGGAATCACCCGGTTAGGTCGGGGAGTTAGAGTTGGGGCTCTTGCTCATGTAGCCCACGACTGCCTCCTGGGTGATGGAGTCCGTCTGGGCACCCTGACCCAGTTAGCAGGCCTGGTAGAAATAGGGAATAATGCCCATCTTGGCAATATGGTGGGGGTTCATCAGCAGGTAAAAATCGGTTCGGGGGCCCTAATTTTAGATCACACCAAGGTCAATAAGGATGTTCCACCCTATCTCAAGGTAGCCGGACAGCCGGCTGAAATGATTGGCGCCGGTAATTGTCCCAGCACCGAAGCTAAATTAATGATAACCAGAGCTTATGAGCTTCTCTGCCGGGCCGGTTTGAATACCAGTCAGGCCAAAGAAAAAATCAAAGAGGAGCTTTCCGGTCCTGTGATTACCGAACTGCTGGCTTTTCTGGATAAGAGCAGCCGGGGAATCTGCCGCTGATTTTTGATTACTTATTCAGTATTTTTATCCAGTATTTTCATTCAGTAAGTGGGAGGTTTACAAATAAATGAGCAAGATCAGAGTTGGAGTAATTGGGGTAGGAAATATGGGACGAAATCATGTCAGGTCTTATATGGCTTTAAAACATAGATGTGAGCTGGTGGGAGTTTATGATATTGATGAGGAAAGAAATCAGGAAATTGCTGAAAGTTATGGGGTGAAGGCCTTTCCTTCAGCCGGGGCCCTGATGTCTGAGGTAGATGCTGTCAACATTGCTACCCCTACCACCACTCATTTTGAAATTGGCAGGCAGGCTGTGGAAGAGGGTTTACATATTCTGGTGGAAAAACCAATAACAAATCTTGTAGAAGAAGCCCGCTCACTGCTGCAGGCTGCCCGGCAGAAGGATTTAATAGTTCAGGTCGGTCACATCGAAAGATTTAATCCGGCTATTCAGGCCCTGCCGGGAATTTTGGAGAAAGAGGAAATTATTGCTCTTGATGTTCAACGGATGGGCCCCTATGATCCCCGAATCAGTGACACTGATGTAATTCAGGATTTGATGATTCATGATATTGATGTTGTCTGCTCGCTGGTTCCCGGTGAAATTGAAGAGGTTTCAGCCTTTGCCCGCCGGGTAAAGTCACGGAAGCATGTTGATTATGCTGTAGTTCATCTGCTGATGGGCGATGAGGTAATTGCAACTCTAACTTCAAGTCGGGCCACCAACAAGAAGGTCCGTCGCCTGACCATTACCACCTCAAAATCATACATAGAGCTGGATTACCTGCAGCGCAAGATAGTGGTTACCCGACGGGGAGAACTTATGGCCGATAATGTTGATTATCAGAGGGAAAATGAACTTGAGGAGACCTATTCCAATGATAAAGAACCGCTGAAATCTCAGCTGGCCCATTTCATTAACAGCATGGAAAATGGCACCCGTCCCCTCATCAGTGGTTCAGATGGGCTGGAGGCTTTGAAGATTACCAAGGATATTCAGCGCCGGGTTTATGGTAAGGAGCGCCTCCCTGATAACCTGGATGAGCGCCATAGCGCCATCAGGTAAAAGCTTAAATCAGACAATTAGGCTTTTTTTGTTTAAAAATAGCAGAAAATGCATTATTGAAAGGAAAATTTGATGATTCCTATAGCAAATCCCGATATTACTGAAAAAGACAAGCAGGCTGTCCTGAAGGTTCTGGAAAGCGGGATGCTGGCTTCCGGTCCCGAGGTTAAAAAGTTTGAGGAGGAGTTTGCTGCTTTTGTGGGTGCTGATTATGGAATTGCCACATCCAGCGGGACCACAGCGCTGGATACAGCAGTTCAGATCTGCGGACTTAAAGCAGGAGATAGAGTGATTACTACGCCCTTTACCTTTATTGCCAGCTGTAATTCCCTGCTTTTTAATTCGGTGAAACCGGTTTTTGCCGATATTGATTATACAACCTTTAATCTGGATCCTGTCAAGGTCCGGGAGATTTTGGAAAAGGATCCTGAAATAAAAGGGATGCTGCCTGTTCACCTTTTTGGACAGTCGGCCAATATGACTGAGTTGATGGAACTGGCCGAGGAATATAATCTTATAGTTATAGAAGATGCTGCCCAGGCTCATGGGGCTTCCCACTGCGGCCGGAGGGCTGGCAGTTTCGGCCAGGCTGGAATTTTCAGCTTTTATCCAACCAAGAACATGACCACCGGTGAGGGCGGCATGCTGGTGACATCTGATGCCAATACAGCCAGGCGGGCCCGAAAAACAATCAATCATGGTCGGGCCGGTGACTATCAGCATGAGGTTCTGGGTTACAACTTCCGCTCCACTGACCTGGCAGCGGCACTGGGGCGCCAGCAGCTCAGTCGACTGGAGGATGATAATGAAAAACGGCGCGAGAATGCCCGCTACCTGACAGATAAGCTTAAGGAACTGGACTGGTTGGAGGTGCCGGAAGAAAGGCCGGAAAATTATCATGTTTATCATCAATATACAGTTCGTCTCAGGCCTTTAAATCTGGAAAATCATGAAAAAGCTCAGGATTATAATGAGCTGAAAAATTGTTTTGCCAAAGTGGAAAGATGTCGTGATCAGCTGGTGGAGCATCTAAAAGAATGGGGAGTAGGATGCGGTATATATTATCCCCTTCCTGCTCATAAACAGCCCTTATATCGCAAGCGGGGTTATGATAGATACAGCTGCCCCCGGGCTGAAACAGCTGCATCTCAGGTGCTTTCCCTGCCGGTTCATCCTGCCCTCAGCCAGTCTGATCTGGAGAAAATTGTGAAAGCAGTTTCCTGTTTTAGCAAAAAATTCCTGCGGTAAATGAATGAATAATAATTATATCAGCTGACAGCCCCAGTATTTTATGATATAATTAGCGCAAAATGAGCTATTAATTGGAAATTTACCTGGAATTATCTAGCCGGGAATCGCTAGTGAAGACTGAAAATGCTAGTGAAGTCCGGAAACTTAACAAATTCAGGCTAAATCAGGTTTGACTAAAGGAGGAAGTTACCTTGAGTTATATGTCAAGATATCGCGACTGGCTGCTCAATGATTATATTGATGAGGAAACAAAAGCCGAATTGAAGAGTATTGAAGGCGATGAAGCGGAGATTGAAGAACGCTTTTACAAAGATCTGGAATTTGGCACCGGCGGTATGCGGGGTAAAATGGGTGCAGGAACCAACCGGATGAATAAATATATTGTAAGAAAAGCCACCCAGGGATTGGCTAATTACATTATCAACTACTATGATGATGCTGATGGTCCCCGTTCGGTGGTGATTGCCTATGACTCCAGGCATAATTCACAGGAATTTGCCGAAGAAGCAGCTCTGGTGCTGGCCGGGAATGGTATTAAGGCCTATCTTTTTGAGGAACTCAAACCAACCCCGGAGCTTTCCTTTGCCGTGAGATATTTTCAGGCCAAAGCCGGGATAGTTATTACCGCCAGTCATAACCCGCCAGAATACAACGGCTACAAGGTCTATGGTCCTGAGGGCTGTCAGCTGGTTCCTGAAAAAGCCCGGGAGGTAACAGCTGAAATTAACGAAATCGATGATTTTAACATTATAAAGCATCTGGCGAAGGAGGAGGCGCTGGAACAGAATCTATTAGAATACATTGGAGATGAGGTTGAAGAGGCTTATTTTCAGGCTATTAGAGAGGTTCTGCCTGACACTGAACTGGCTGCCCAGGACGGCAGTGAAATCAGAATCATTTATACTCCACTGCATGGCAGCGGCAGCAAACCGGTCCGCAATTTTTTAAGTCAGCTTGGTTTTAAAGAATTAATGATGGTACAGCGCCAGGCTAATCCGGATCCGGAATTTTCTACCGTGAAAAGCCCCAATCCCGAGGAGAGGCAGGCCTTTACCCTAGCCCTGGAGCTGGCCGAGGAATATCAGCCTGATCTGATCCTGGCTACCGACCCGGACTGTGATCGGCTGGGTGTAATGGTTAAAAGATCTGAAGCTTTATCTAACAGCCGAGCGGTGGAAAAAGCCAATGTTGATCAGGGTGAAGTTGCTGTTGAGCAGGAAGAGGGAGAGAACAGTGGAGCTGACAGTCAGGATGAAAACTATAGAATCTTGAATGGTAATGAAATAGGGGTTTTGATGGCTGATTATCTGCTGCTGCGTCTGCAGGAAAAAGGAAAACTGCCCGATAAAGGGGTTATAATTAAAACAATAGTTTCCACCGAAATGGTCTGCAGCATTGCCGAGGAATTCGGAGTAGATGTTATGGATGTGCTCACCGGATTTAAATTCATTGGGGAGAAAATCAAAGAATTTGAAGATACCGATCAGGAATTTATCTTTGGTTTTGAAGAAAGCTATGGATATCTGACAGGAACATATGCCCGGGATAAGGATGCTGTGAATGCTGCTGCTCTGCTGGCCACCATGGCTCTTTATTATCAGGAAGAAGAAAATAAGAGTCTGCTGGATCGTCTGGCCGAGTTGAGAGAACAGCATGGCTATTATCTGGAAGATCTTAAAGCCATCCGTTTGGAAGGAAAGGAAGGTCAGGAGAAAATTGATCGTACTCTGGAAAGGCTCCGGGGGAAATATCCTGAAGAAATAGCAGATCAGCAATTGCTGGTTTTTAAGGACTATCTCAATCGGGAAGAGGTTAACTGTCAGACCGGAGAATGTCAGGATATAGAACTGCCAGCTTCCAATGTTCTGCAGTTTCGCCTGGCTGACGAGAGCTTGGTTACCGTTCGACCTTCGGGAACGGAGCCCAAGCTGAAGATTTATTTTGCCGTGCGGAACAGCAGTGAAGCTGAAGCCAGGGAGCAACTTAATCTGCTTCAGGATGAATTTATGGATCTCGTTTATGGTATTTTGGACTGATTTTATTTTTATTTCAGGTTTTTTAAGGGCAGGGTGGTAAATTTAGAAAATATGGGGAGCTGGAATTTTAAACCTGATGCTGGCCATATTTTTCCTTTTTAATGAGTTTATTATCCGGGAGAACTCATTTTATATACAGGAGTTTATTAAAGTTTATCTTATTATAGTTTATCTTGAAAATACGCCATATTATTTTCATGTATTGTTGTGCCCCAGAGGGGCATGGTGGTTTATCTTTGTAAAAACAGGAGTTTATTATAGGTTATCATTGTATATATGATTGCCCTGCATAAAGTCGATATCATCAAAAATTGTAATTTTAATCCCCGTCATATCAGTTATCCTATCAATCAAATTGTTTGTAAAATGACTTTCGCAGCGGAGCCATATATAAAAATTTATTATAGTTTGATATATAAGTGATGGATAAGGGGGTTTTCAGATATGAAAGTAAAAAAAGCAGTGATACCGGCAGCAGGTTATGGTACCCGTTTTTTGCCGGCTTCTAAAGCTATTCCAAAAGAGATGCTGCCGATTGTTGACAAACCAACAATTCAGTATGTGGTGGAAGAGGCTGTTGAGGCCGGTATAGAAGAAATCCTGCTTATTACCAGCAAAGGTAAGGAAAGCATTGAAAACCACTTTGATTTTGATATGGAACTGGAATCTGTGCTGAAAAATAAGAATAAACAGGATCTTCTGGAGCGGGTTCAGTATGTTTCTGATCTGATAAGTATTCACACTGTGCGGCAGAAGGTTCAGAAAGGACTGGGCCATGCCGTTTACTGCGCCCGAACCTTTGTGGGAGATGACCCTTTTGCTGTGCTGCTGGGTGATGATGTTATGTACAGTGATCAGCCTGTTATCGGTCAATTGATGGAACATGCAGAAAAATCCGGCTGTCCGGTTATTGGCTGTCAGGAGGTATCCCGCGAGGATATATCTAAATACGGTTCTGTGAAGTATTCTGAGCGTTCAGGGCGCCGGGCCCGGGTCTCCAGTTTAATTGAAAAGCCTGATCCCGAGGAAGCTCCCTCCACCCTGGCAGTTCTAGGACGTTATGTTTTGACTCCGGATATTTTTGAGATTCTTGCCAAAACTCCCAGAGGAGTTGGGGGAGAAATTCAGCTTACCGATGCCATTAAGACTCTGGCAGACAGGCGGCAGGTTGAAGCCTATGATTTTAAAGCCCGCCGCTATGATGTAGGTCAAATCCAGGGATTTCTGGAAGCTACTGTGGAGTTTGCCCTGCGTCGGGAAGATGTTTGCGATAGATTTCAGGCGTATCTGGCAGAACTGCTGGAGCGGGACTGAATTTTATCGGTGGAAGTTTTGATATTGGGTTTAATTTTGAGGAAGGGGCAGGAGAATAGCTGATGACTAGCTTTATTATCTACATAAAAGAAAAAACCGGCAGAATAAAAAATGGAGAAAAAGCCGGCCCTGGCCATATTACGACTGTTTTCCTCCTTATCTTATTGTTATTCATTGGCTTTATCAGCAGTAATCTAACCCGGGCCTATAGCGAGTCTTTCTGGCAGGAACAGCAGGAAAAGGCCCGGCATGCTGTGGAAAAGGAACCTGAATCGCTGACTGCGAATTACCAGCTGGCAGTTACCATGGCCAATCTGGGCCAGATCAAAAAAATAGATCAAAAGCTGAATGAATTCAGCGATGAAGTTGATAAAGAGAAATTTGCTGAAGAGATTAAACCGTTTTTTGCAGATAATCCTGAAAATTTTGATAAACTTTTGATTTTAAACTTTGAAGCTTATTATCATGTAATTTTAGAAGATTACTCTCAAGCTGCAGAAATTTTTGCTGATATTATTGAACTGGATGATAAAAATATTTGGGCTCGAAACTTTCAGGCTGCGGTGCATATAGAAAATGGCGAACCGGACACAGCTCAGGAGCTTTTGTATGAAAATCTTGAAATTGAAAAGGAAGATTACACCTATTTTCTGCTGGGTTATGTTAATTATGAAGAGGGCAGACTTTTGCGGGCACTCAAATATTTAAGCAGAGCCCGCAGGGTAATCTTTGATTTAGTGTTTTAACTGACTGATTGATTTGTTTTAAATTGATTTGTTTTAATGGGTT
>SLJX01000164.1 GCA_007134885.1 Halanaerobiaceae bacterium | reverse complement strand
TAAAGAACGAACCAAGCTGTTTTTTATTCTGCTGCTGGCGGTTCTGGTGGTTGTGGCCGGACGGCTGATCTGGATTCAGGTAATTCAGCGGGATTTTTACCAGAGCAGGGCTCTGGAACAGCGTTTGAGCAGCCTGCAGCTGGAGTCCAACCGGGGAACAATTTATGACCGCAGCGGAACTGAACTGGCTTTAAACAACCAAAAACATACCGTGGTAGCTATGCCGCGTCAGATTACCAACCCCGCCCAAAAAAGTGATGTTCTGGCGGGGATTTTGTCTATTGACAGGAATCTGATTGAAAGCAGGCTGACCCGGGATGCGGTGGTTGTTTACCTGGACCGCAAGGTTGAGGAGGAGGTTTATGAAGAGTTGCGGGAGCTGGATCTCAAGGGGATTTCCTTCGTGCCGGAAACTGAAAGGTACTATCCCCGTGGTTCGCTGGCCAGTCAGGTGCTGGGTTTTGCCGGTATGGATAATTATGGCCTGGAGGGTCTGGAGCTTTCCTTTAATAATGAACTTGAAGGCATACCGGGACTGATTCAGGAGGAACGGGATGCTGTCGGGAGATCAATTCCTGACGGGGTCAGAGATTATATAGCTCCAGAGGAGGGGCATGATATTTACCTCACCCTGGATGAAACGATTCAGTACTATGCCGAAAGGGAGCTGAAGCAGGCCATGGAGGACCATACCATTTCCGGGGGCTCTCTCATTGTGATGGAAGCTAACACCGGCCGGATTCTGGCCCTGGCCAATCAGCCGGATTTTAATCCCAATAACTTCAGCAGCTATGATAGTTCCTACTGGAGGAATAAAGCAGTTCAGGACAGCTTTGAGCCAGGTTCAATCTATAAAATTTTCACCGCGGCCCTGGCCCTGGAGCATGGTTATTTTGACATGAATGATATTTTCAGTGATCCCGGCCATATTGAGGTTGGCAGAGAGAGAATTCACAGCTGGACCCGGGAGGGTCACGGCTGGCAGAATTTTGCTGAAATCTTTAAAAACTCCAGCAACCCGGGATTTGTCCAGGTGGGTCTGACTCTGGAACCGAAGGAAATGCTGGAGGGGGCCTACCGGTTTAATTTTGGCCGCAAGACCGGGATTGAATTTCCCGGTGAGAGCCCGGGGCAGGTTGCTCCCGGTCAGTTTACCGACATCGAACAGGCTACAATGTCCTTCGGTCACGGGTTAACCACCACTCCTCTGCAGCTGGCGGTGGGGGCCTCGGCAGTTGCCAATGGTGGTTATGTTCAAAAACCGCTGCTGGTGGATAGGGTGGTCAATGCCAAAGGCGAGGTGGTGAGCCAGAACCATCCCGAAAGGATCCGTCAGGCCATCAGCTCCACCACGGCTGAAAAGATGCGTGAGCTGATGATTGCTGCCGTGGAAAGTGGGACAGGCACTGCTGCCCGAATTGAGGGCCATGTGATTGGTGGTAAGACTGGTACTGCCAGACATTATGGCAACCAGGATATTTATGATACCTCCTTTGTCGGGCTGATTCCTGGTGATGATCCCGAGCTGGTGGTGGTCTCGGTGCTCTATGGGCTGGAGGATAGTGTTTACTATGCCAGCCAGAATGTGGTTCCACTGTTTCACAGGTTTGCTTCCAGCCTGATTCAGTATCTGGATATAACACCCAGAGAGGAGGGCTTTGTTGATCCCGAACTCGATCTGGAATTTGAGCTGGACTTTCAGCAGGAAATAGAAATCCGGAATTATCGCAATCAAAATGCCAATCAGGTTGCTTCCTCATTGAGAAGTGAAGGATTAAATGTTAAACTAATAGGAGAGGGTGAAACTGTCAGGGCTCAGATACCCCTGCCGCGCACTGTTATTCCAGAAGAAGCAACAGTCAGGCTCTATACCGATGACAGCTATCAGGGGAAAAAGGCGATGATACCTGACCTGAGAGGAATGTCACCCCATGAGGCCGAGCAGAAAGCCTGGCTCTCCGGTTTTAGATTAAATGGGATAGTCAGCGGCAGTCTCACGAGACAGTCTCCTGCTCCGGGGAAACGGGCTGATCTGTTTTCCAGCATTGAGGTGGAATAGCGGGGATGAAAGTTTTAGGGCTATCTTTACCGGCTAGAGCAGGATAATTCTTACCCTCTGATATGGGCCACATATTTTGAAGCTTATTTTATAAGTTACCTTTTTAAAGTTACCTTACCTTTTTAAGATACCTTTTTAAGTTACCTTAAGAATATGCTTTGATATTTCCCTATCTTGTTGTCAAGTTTAAAGGAGCAGGCAGGTTTATTTTAAATTATGGCTATTGAATCTATTCAGCATTCTATAAAATTTTACATCATAAAAATTTCTCATCAGAGAGCACCTGAATTATTGTTATAACCGAATCGCAGATTCTTGATTTAATAAGTGATCTGATTTGATTTCATAAAATTAGCTTTACAAGTTTATCATACAAAATATCTGTTTCCTGATCTGACTTAATGGCCATTTTTAAAACAAAACAGGCTTATTTTAAATAAAATCAGTTGAAGTCTGGATAATTCAGGTTAGAGCCCGGAAAATGGGGGGATTTAATTGCAGGTTAGAGAGCTGTGTCAGAGACTAAATTTGAGCGATACCCGTGGTGATACCGGGAAAAAGCTTTCCAGAGAGATTAATGACATTGTTCAGGATTCCCGTCAGGCTAAAGAGGGCAGCATTTTTCTGGCTCGCCGGGGAAGGGAAACTGATGGTCACAAATATATTGCCGATGCCTACCGGAGAGGCAGCCGGGTTTTTGTGGTAGAATATCTGCCCGGGAAGCTTAAGCCTGATGCAGTTTATATCAGGGTGGATAATCCTGCTGGAATGCTGGGTGTGATTGCTGCTGAGATTTTTGATCATCCCGAGGATAAACTTGATATCTACGGGATAACCGGTACCAACGGCAAGACCACAACTTCCTTTATTATCCAGCATTTGCTGGAGGAGCTGGAAGTTAAATGCGGCCTGATAGGGACAATACGGGTGGACACCGGAAAAGAAATGATCGATACTCCCCGGACAACCCCGGAGGCCAATCAGATTTTTCGGTATTTGAATATGATGGTTGAAGCCGGCTGCCGGGCTGTTGCCATGGAAGTTTCCTCCCATGCTCTTAGTCTGGAGCGGGTTGAGGGCCTGAAATTTAGAGCAGCTATTTTCACCAATATCTCCCGGGATCATCTGGATTTTCATGCTGATTTTGCCGATTATCTGGGAGCCAAGCTTTCTCTGCTGGATTATCTTGAGGAAAAAGAGCAGGAAAACAATGCTGATAGACCTGGAATAGGAGATAAATTCCGGGAATCTGATCGACCGGGAGAAAATAATCGGCCAGATGATCCAGCGGAAAAAAATAATCGAGAAAATAACCGAGCGGAAGATAACGAAGAACCGGGAGAAAATAGCGGTCCTGGAGGTAATATCAGGACTGAGGCAAATTTAAGCTCGGCTGGTAAGGCCTTTTACAATATAGATGATAATAGGCTGCGGAGATCATTTCAGCACTTCACCGGGCCGAAGTTTTCTTTTGGCATTAATGGTGAGGCCTCATATCGGGCTCACGATATCAGTATTACTCCTGGCAGGCTGGCTTTTGAACTAACGGGCAGCCGGTTTGAATCAGCCCTGACGGGGAAATTTAATATTTACAATTGTCTTGCTTCCCTGACACCGCTGCTGGCCGAGGGTTATCGGCCGGAGGACTTGAAGAAGGCTCTGGCTATATTTCCCGGAGTGCCGGGACGTTTTGAGCAGGTCAGAATCAGGGAAGGTGTGTATCAGCTTTCTGGCAGCAGGTTTAAGACAGAAAAAATGAAATCCAAAGAGGGAGCTCGGGAAGGAATTCGGGAAACTCATAAAGATAAGAATAAAGAACAGGCAGCTAGAGAATTAGAGGTCGAGGCAGGAGACCCAAATTATTCAGCAGGTCCAGGAAATAGAGTAAAAGCAAAAGATAATGAGACAGCAGCTAGAGCAGAGCAGGATTCAGCCCTTAGAAGAGAGAGAGATTCAGCAGCTAGAAGACAGCAAGATTCAGCCGCTAAAGCAGCTAACAGTGAAACAGCAGATAACACTGATATAAAGGATATGGTTGATGAAATAAAGGTTTTTGTTGATTATGCACATACTCCGGCCGGAATGGAAAATGTTCTGCGCTCGGTCCAGGAGTTTCACAGCGGCCGGATTATTTCAGTTTTTGGCTGTGGAGGAGATCGTGATAAAGAAAAAAGACCGAAAATGGGTCAGATCGGATTGAAAATGTCAGATTTAATATTTGTTACCTCCGATAATCCTCGCTCGGAAAAGCCCGGAGATATAATTGAGGATATTCTGGTCGGGGTGAAAAGGCTGGTTAACAGGGATAATTATCCGGAATCAGCCTATCAGGTTATTGCCGATCGGGAGGAAGCAATTTTTGCGGCAGTGGAAGCTGCCGAGCCCGGCGATATTGTGATTATTTTCGGCAAGGGTCATGAGACCTATCAGGAATTTGCTGGGCGGACAATAGATTTTGATGATCGGGAGGTTGCCAGCCGGGCACTGGCCTCTCGCAGGGAGTGATATTTAATGCTTGATTTACAGCTGCAGGAGATAACCGAAGCAGTCCAGGGTAAAATTTTGCAGGGGAATCCCCGGCAAACCTATAACACAGTTACTATCGACAGCCGCAGAGTTAAACCCGGCGATATTTTCATTGCCATAGTGGGGGAAAATAATGATGGTCATGATTATATCCCTGAAGCGGTGGAACGGGGAGCTAAGGTTATCATTACTTCCCGGAGGATCGAGCCCTATTCCCGGGTGGCTATAATTCTGGTCCGGGATACCACCGCAGCCCTTCAGGATCTGGCTCTTTACAACCGCCGGCAATTGAAGGATCTCAGGGTGATCGGTGTGACCGGCAGTGCCGGCAAGACCACCACCAAGGACATGATTTACAGCCTGATCAGGCAGGAAAAAAAGGTGCTGCGCACCCGGGAAAATTACAACAATGAATATGGACTGCCCCTCTGCCTGCTGGATCTGGAGGGTGATGAGGATGTGGCAGTGCTGGAGATGGCAACCCGGCATATCGGGGATATCAGACTGCTGGCCCGGATTGCTCTACCCCAGATTGGAGTTATTACCAATATTGGACCGGCTCATGTGGAGAAGCTGGGCTCGATTAAAAATGTGGCCCGGGCCAAGCAGGAGTTGCTGGAGGAACTTAGAGGTGAAAGGCTGGCTATATTAAATTTTGACAACCGGGAAGTGCGAAATGTCATCGAGAATTTTAGCAGAGAGAAGGGACAGGTAGCACCAACTCGAAGCAGTGATCTTAATATAATCACCTACAGCCTGGAAAATAACCAGGAGGGCAGGGTTGATTATTTTGCCAGTGATATTGATTTTTTTCAGGAGGAGGAAAGTGCCAGCTTTACCCTCAAGGCTGAAGGTACCTCCCTGCCACTGAAGATAAACAGAAGTGGAATTCATGATATTTCCAATGCTCTGGCGGCAATAGCGGCTGCCCGAGTTGTGGGAGTCAGCTGGGGCAGCATTGCCGAGGGTCTGAAAAATATTCAGATTACCGATCTGCGCCAGGAGATTCGCAAACTTAATGGGATTAAAATCATCAATGATACCTATAATGCCAACCCCCTATCCATGAAAGCCGGAATTAATTCTCTGGTTAATCTGGCCTCAGGCCGCAAAATTGCTGTTCTGGGGGCCATGCTGGAACTGGGACCGATTGAAAAGGCTGCTCACCGGGAGATAGGCCAATACCTGGTGGAGAAGGAGCTGGATCTGCTAATAGTCCTGGGCAAAACAGCGGAAGAAATTGCCGAAGGAGCCCTGGAGGCAGGCATGCCCCGGCAGTTTATCTACGCTTTTCAAAAGAAGGATGATATTACCGGTCTGCTGCGTAAAATAATGCGTTCCGGTGATACCATATTGATCAAGGGTTCCCGATCTCTGGAAATGGAAGAAATTGTTGATGTCCTGCTGGAGCAGGGAGGGCGGTGATCTTGGTCTTTAATATTGCCGTAGAAAAATATTTTCTGGCAGCAGTTATCCCTCTTCTGCTGGTACTGTTTTCCATGCCGGCTTATCTAAAATATGTCAGGCGTAAAAGTTTTGGTCAGCAAATCCGGGAGCTGGGTCCGGAATCCCATCAGGAGAAGGCCGGGATTCCTACCACCGGCGGCTTTATAGTTTTTCTAGCGGTGGTGGTCAGTCTGCTCATTTTTTACTCCGGTGGTCTGGAAAAAGTGGTGGTGCTGGCTGTGCTGGCAATCAATGCCCTGCTGGGGCTGATTGATGATTATCTCAGCATCAAAAAATCCCGATCGCTGGGGTTAAAAGCCCGTGATAAAATATTGATTCAGGGAGCAAGCGGTCTGCTGCTGGGTTTTTTTCTCTTTTCTCAAGGCCAAACAGCAATCCTCTTGCCCTTCAGTCCGGCAGTCAGTGAGCTGGGCTGGCTGATAATACCCTTCAGTCTGCTTGTCCTGATGGGCAGCAGCAATGCAGTCAACCTTAGTGACGGCCTGGATGGTCTGGCTGGAGGCCTTTCATTCATCAGTTTTATTTTTTTTATTCCTCTACTGCTGGTGACGGGATATCACGAACTGATAGTGCTGGCGGCCGCCGGGGCCGGCGGCTGTCTGGGATTTCTCTGGTATAATATTCATCCAGCCCGGATCTTTATGGGCGATACCGGTTCTCTTTTTCTGGGAAGTCTGCTGGCAGTTCTAGGGCTTATCTCAGGAAGCGCTCTTTTCCTGCTGCTGCTGGGAGCTGTTTTCGTGCTGGAAACTCTTTCTGTTATAATTCAGGTCAGCTATTTTAAACTGACCGGAGGAAGGCGGGTCTTTTTAATGTCGCCGCTTCATCATCATTTTGAATTAAAGGGCTGGTCGGAAACACTGGTTACCGGCAGATTTTATATTCTTCAGATAATTACCGGGCTGGTGGGGCTGCTGGCCAGCTGGCCTCTCTGGAGTTAGGTGGTTGCTGTGAAATTAAGTGGCAGAGATAGTGTAATTAAAGTTACTGAGCGGGGCAGGCTTTCTATTATTCCGGAGGCGGTAGATTTCCCCAATCCAAAGAGGGCAATTGATCCGGAAAAGCTGGTTGAGAAGGTGGCAATTGTGGGAGCCGGAGGTAGAACCGGTCGAGCTCTGGTGGAGTTTTTCGGGAAAAGGGAAATTGAGCTGCTTCTCTTTGACCGGAGGAGCCCGGAATCTCTGAGGGAGAAATTTGCCGAACTTGAACAGTATTCCCCCTTTTACAGCTGGGCCGGGAGCAGGGACTCACTACCGGAGGCAGATCTTGTGATTTCCAGCCCCGGAGTTCCTCCGGACAATGAGTTAATTCAGCTGGCTCATCGGCAGGGAATACCTGTTGTTAGTGAGCTGGAGCTGGCCTATCATTTCTGTCCAGCCCGGATTGCTGCAGTTACCGGGACCAACGGCAAAACTACCACCACCAGGTTAACAGCCCGGCTGCTGGAAACCGGGCTAAAGGATAAGGTGGTGCTGGCCGGCAATATCGGTAGGCCGGCTATCTCGGCGATTGAGGAAGTAACTGCCGGGGACTGGCTGGTGCTGGAGGTAAGCTCCTTTCAGCTGGCAGCCTGCCGGGATTTTCGTCCTGATATTGCTATTTTTATTAATTTTACTGCCGATCACCTGGACTGGCACGGCACCCTGGAGGATTACCGGGAGGCCAAGGGGAGAATTTTTCTTAATCAAACCTGGGAGGATCTGGCCCTGATTAATCTGGACGATCCTGAGGTAAGGAGACTTGCCGGAGAGGCTGCTGCCAGGATAATGGGAGTCAGCGGCCAGCCGGACTCCGGGGCAGAGGCTATTATCAATGATGAAGCCCTCAGAATATTCTGGAAGAGGTCTGCTAACAAAATGACAAGCCTGGGGGATATAAAATATACGGAAAAAAATGGAGAAGTACTTACTATTTCAGCTGAGGATATGAAGCTTAAGGGCGAACACAATAAAATAAATGTGGCCCTGGCTATCCTGGCTGCCCGGGAACTTGGAGTTTCATCCGCTGCAATCAAAGAGGTGGTTAGGGATTTTGAGGCTGACCCTCACAGGCTGGAGATTTTTTACAGCGCCGCAGGACTGCTGCTGATCGATGACTCCAAAGCTACCAATCCTCCTGCTGCCGTTGAGGCCCTTAAAACCTACGGCGATCAGAGGAGAGGGGTTATTATTATTGCCGGAGGTCAGGACCGGGGGCAGGATAATAAGGCCTTTGCCCGGGAGATTGCCCGCCGGGCTGGTGGTGCTGTCCTGCTGGGAGAGACTGCCGGGGAACTGGCAGAGCAGCTTGAAGCTCTGGATTATCACAGGTTTATTGAGGTTGAAAGCATGGCAGAGGCAGCCCGGAAGGGACTTAATCTTCTGGAAGAAAGGGAAATGGAAGGCTTACTGCTTCTCTCACCAGGAGCTCCCAGCTGGGATATGTTTTCCAGTTACAAGGAGCGGGGCCGGCTGTTTCAGGAGGCCTGTCAGAATTATTTAGCCAGGGAATAAATAACATTTTCCCTGGAAATGAGGGGCACAAGCTGAATGGCAAATTTAATAATAAATTCTCGAGGCAACCCCCCAATTCTTTTAAGTAGCACAACAAAAAATAAAAATAAAGTTGCATATTATAATTTTCAAGCTGAACCTGCATGCCTCTGCAAGGGCCCAATAAAATTTGCCAGGGTCCAGTAAAAATAGTGGATTTAATTTTAGGAAAAATTTTGGAGCAGTTTTGGAGCAGT
>SLJX01000156.1 GCA_007134885.1 Halanaerobiaceae bacterium | reverse complement strand
GGATCGAAAAACAGCCTGTGAACACCTCGAAAAAGCCCGTAATGAATGCTTCTACGGCCTCTTTCAGGTCTACGGGCAAATTTATCAGTATTTAAGCCGGTTTCCGGATCTCTGGCAAAGAGATAAAAACCATTTTCCTGGGGAAAATCAAATTCCGGAATGAATTCCCGCCAGCCGGGAGCTAACTCTTCTCCTTTTTCCAGGATATATTCAACCTGGCTGTATTCCAGGCCGTGGCCTCCCAGATGAACACCGGCAAAACCCATACCTTTCAGGCAGGCATACATCTTTGCTGCCCGATCCAGGCTGGCCTGCCTGCCGCCATCCTCCGCCTCTTTTTCTTTTTCGAGTTGAGCTAATAGCTCATCAGTAACCACACAGCCGGGAATATTATTATTGTTCATAGCCCTGCCGGCTCCATAGCTTAAGACATAGAGATTGCCAAAAACCGGGATGTCCCAGCCCTTCTTTTCAATCAGAGTTATTAATTCATGAAATTTCCTCATATCATACCCGAGTTGAGGAATAATATAACTGGCCCCGGCATTGATTTTTTTCTCCAGTTTGTAATACTGGGACATCAGCTCAGATTCCAATTTCTTAAAGGGTGATACTGCACAGCCGGTGAAAAAATTGGTCTCCTCTAGTTTTATAGTATTTCCAAAGGCATCCTGGTATTCCAGCCCCTGATTTAAGGCGGAGATCAACTCTAAAGTCTGAACTGCATCCAGATCAAAGACAGGTCGGGAAATTCCCTGAAAACCGCTGACAAGATAATCTCCTGTCACCACCAGCAAATTCTCAACCTGCTCCCGTTCCAGGGAATAAAGGAAACTTTCCATTTCATTGCGGCTTTTATCCTTGCAGGTAAAGTGAACCAGGGGATCGATTCCCATCTCATTCAGTTTCATACCAACATATTCAGCAGATATAGCCGGATTACCGCCGGGATTATCAGTCAGGGTTATCCCATCGATTTTATCAGCCCGGGAAGCCTCCTCTGCCCGGCGGAAAATTGCTTCTATATTATCTTCTTTTGCCCCCCGGCCTGGCACCAGTTCCCAGGTTATCGTAAACTTTTCCTGATTCTTTATGGAGGCTGTCAGGTTGTTGGCGGGCATCTAAAGCTATACCTCCCTTAATACTGAACGAAAGGCATGGAGTCCCAGGAGAAGACCGCTGACAGCGGCCAGTATTCCAATTCCCATTAAAACCAGATAGAGGACATCCGTTTCTTCATCTACTTCGTTATCCTCCACAGCCAGCAGAAAATCATCCAGGGCTCCGGCAATAGGTGCACCTAACATGATAGCTATACCATGAGGGGACTCATGAATTTCCTGGGTTAAATATTCTCCCGCTTCATGCTCAAAGTGCTCCCCTTCTTCCCACATACCATAATCAGCCATATCATATACCAGTCCGTCAACACCGGTATAATTGGGTGAGTCATCCTGGGCATCATAATCACTGAGCTCGGCTCTGGTAAAGGACTCTTCCACCAGCAGCCCAACAATATGATAACCATCCAGGGTATCCATATCATGAGGGGAGTCTTCGTGAAATACATCGGTTAGATCCTGACCGGCTTCGTTACCCTGATGGGTTCCGCCGGAAAAAACATCTGTAACATCATAAACCAGATTGTCAACAGCAACATAAGCTTCCTGGCGCTCAACTCCGTCAAAGCGCGCCAGTATTTCAGGAGTAAGGGCGGCTTCAACATAGTAGCCAACCTGCTCCAGATTTTCAAGAATGTCAAACCCTGGCCCTTCTTCCAGCTCCTGAGTTAAATCCTGACCGGCCTCCATACCCATATGGGTTCCATCGGTGAAGAGCTCCGTCACATCATAAACCCTGCCCCGGGCAGCTATATAAGCCTCTTCTTCGTTCTGACCATCAAACTCCGCCAGAAGGTCAGGGGTAAATATGTTTTCTCCTGCAGCGGATTGAGCAAAAAACATAACCAGCAAAGCTGCAAAAAGCAGTAAAACTGCAGGTTTTAATTTATTAAGTTTCATATTTTATAACTCCTTTCTAATTTTCATTTTTGATATGAGCTGGCAGGCAGACAATTTTTTAAATAAACAGCACACTTAATATAATAACGCCAATCCAGCTGATAAAGGATAAAGCTCCACTGACCATGGCTATTTTTCTGAAATCTTCTACCCGCTCGGTTTTATCGGCCCATTCAGAAGCCAGGCTTTGAAATTTTGGAGTTATATAGACATTTAGAAAAACACCATTAATAATGACCAAAAGTATTAAAGCTTTCTTTATAATAAAAAAAGTGTTGTCGGTAAGCCAGGGGCGCCCCTGAAAGATAAAAACCCCTGAGGTCCCCAGCACGATGAGTCCAATCCAGATCTGGGTGGAGATTACCGGGGCTACTTTACTCATATGAACTGCAAATTTTGGCTTTAAATCCACCACAAATAACAGGAAATCAGTGGACAGCACCCCCCCAACAGCCAATAATGCACCTAAAATATGGATTAATCTCAACATTTAATTTAACCTCCTATGTTAACTGATATTTTCAAGAGAAATTCTACTGTCCTGCCTGCGATAGAGCTGTAATACTGAATTTTTCCGGGTTATTTTGCCGAATTTATTTGCATTGTTGGGCAAATTTATACTGTTGGGTTAATTTGTATTATTGGGTTAATTTATCTTTGCTTGATTGATTTATATTGTCGGGTTATTGTCGGGCTAATCTATATGGTTGAGATGGTTGAGCTAATTTATAAAGATTAGTTTAAGTGTAGTTAAACATGATTCAGGTATAGTTTGAATAAATTTTAAAAATGGTACCGGTTATTACTGACCGGTATGATTACCTGATTACTGGTGACGTTCTATCTGGTATTTAATTATCTTTTTAAAAACCTGAATAATTTCTGTTCCAGAATAGAGAGAGTTAATTTTTGCTAGCTGGTTTTCTGCCCGATCAATAAATCTCTGTCCCAGCTGTCTGCTCTTCTCTAAAGAACCGGCATCTTTTACCAGAGCTAAAATATCAGTAATATCAGAGCTAGAAAAGTTATCCCGGGAGAGAATTGAGATTAAAGGTCTGCTGTACTCCTCTGACTGCAGCAGATAAATCAAAGGAAGGGTGTAAATCCCGGAATAGATGTCCTGGCAAATTTTCTTGCCCAGGATCTCTTCTGAGCCGGAAAAATCTAAAATATCATCCTGAATTTGAAAGGCCATTCCCATTTCCAGCCCCAGCTTATAAAAATTATTCAAGCCCCGGTTAAGAGAACTTTCCCGGGCACCCAGATAGGTAGACAGAGAAAAAAACAAAGCAGTTTTCCGGCGGATTCTGCGGAGATAATCCCGCAGATTTAGATCATAATTAAAGCGATTTTGATACTGACTCACCTCCCCCTGACAGATAAATTTAACAACATGGGACAGACGTGATAGCGCGGATCTGGACAATACCCTGGTAAAAATTTCATAGGAAGAACTGTAAAGAAAATCACCGACAAAAACAGCTCGATCCTGGCCATATTTTTTTTGAACAGTTTCTTCTCCCCGGCGTATTGCGCTTTCGTCGATGATATCATCATGAACCAGAGTTGCCATATGAAGCAGTTCAAGACCGGCTCCAATTTTAATCATTTTTTCCCGATCATATTCACCAAATTTTGCTGTTAGATTAGCGAGCAGGGGACGGATTCTCTTACCACCGGCCTGGATTAAATTTTGAACTGATTCAGCAATTAAAGTGTTGCTGGTTTTGGTATGATCCAGCATATATTGATCAATTTCAGCAAGAAGATTGTCCATTTCGTCTCTAATATCAGACTGAAAAACTGGCAGCACAGCTATCTCTCCTTTTATCCTGGGCAGTCCCCAGTCATTATTCATGATCTTTTTTAAGAGAGCAGAGAAAAATTCTGTAATAATCAAGCTACTGGTGGGCAAAAGGTATTCTGGGAGGGCAATGGATATTCAGAATGATTGTTATATAAAATACAAAAGACACCGGCTCGATTCACCACATACTTAAAAGCAGGTTGATGAGTTAGATCCGGTGTCAAAATTATCATCCCCATCCGGTTATCAGTGATTATATTATCATTTATACTGATATACTGAATTTTTTCGGGATTATGTCAGTTTATCTTTGACAGATTGGCAGGTTACCGGTCGATTGAAGGTAGATTATATGCTATTATAGTTAATCGATAAAAGAAAGTTGACCAAAAAAAGAGAGTCGACCAATTTATAATTCAAATAGTTCTTTGTTTCAAAAAGGTCATTGCTTATATGAATAAATAACAAAAAGGTGTTTATTAAATAACAAAATTTTATATATTATTTTATAGTATTTTAACTTATTCGGGTGTTTTTGTCAAGTTAAACAGCCAGGGTGAAAAGCCAGAGCAGGCCAAATATAAGGTGAAGTTTACCGGTATCCTCATCCAGGCCGATGAATTCTGGAGGTGGTAAGTTATCTTTTTCATCGGTCAGACAATTATCCTGGTTAATTATAGAATTTTTCCTCTTCAGCCCCTGCAGAGTTCTTAAAATAAATTTGATCTTTAGAGGAAGGGCAAGAAAAACAGCCAGGGTAAAATAGGAAGTAAGTCCTATCATGATAAAATATAAAACCAGGAGATAGGGCAAAATTAGCATGCCAATATAAATATAGGCTGCCCTTTTCAGGCCAAATCGGTCTGCCGGTGTCAGAGATCTCTCCGGAGAATAATCCCGGAGGTCATTGGCTTGCAGTAAGGCACTGACCAAAATTCCTGGAGGCAGTGATAACCAGACCGGCAGAAGGGTGATTTCTCCCGTCAGAGCATAATAGCCGGCCAGAGCCAGTAAAGGTCCAAAGAGAACAAAAATCACCAGGGGGCCCAGACTGCGATATTTTAATTTAAGGGGAGGTGCAGTGTAAAAATATCCTCCCAGAGCTGCCAGCAGCCCGAAAACCGGAAGCAGTGGGAGTTCAAAAAGCCAGGTAAACAGCACAATCCCGCAGAGAAAAATCCCAATCATTATAAGAGCAGCGGTTAAAGCTGTTTCAGGCTTGAGACGATTTTCTAAAAGCACACTGCTGGCCCTCTCATCTTCAAGAGAATCGATACCGAAACTAACATCATAATACTCATTGACGATATTGGCTCCGGTATGCATCAAAATTACTCCCAGGGCCATGGCGGACAAGAGCAGCCAGTTAATCTCGGTTGTGTCAGCGGCCAGCACTGCGGACAGAGCGAGGGAAATGAGAGAAGCCGGCCAGGAAAAGGCTCGCAGGATTTCTTTCCAATTTAACCAGGTGCTTTTAATAGACAAAACTCGTACCCCTTTCAAATAGTTGATTTCTGCAAATTAATTTAGCAGGATGTTGTTTTATTAGGGGGTTATATTTAAACTTTTGACAGGAAAATATATTTTTTTGATTGGCACAATGGAAAATTAATAAAACAGTCGCATTTAGGGAGTAAATTAATTTGATTTTTGATTAGTTTTATTATTACTGATATTTCTGGATTCTAGCACATATTCCTGAAAATATAAGCAAAGATTTTTCAAATTGATTTTAAAATCAAGAATATATAGCAGAACAGGCAGTCATTAGAGACTGCCTGTTTTGCAGTAGAATTATACCACATTTAGTTTCATACTAAAAAACTAAGATATATGCGTTTGATCATAGACATTTATCTCTTGTTAGAATCATAAATAAAATTTACTTTTTCCCTGTAACTGTCCTGATAACGCGGAATCCAGTATATGAATTTTTTAAGTTAAATACTGGCTCATCTTCTATAGAGGGCATAGGAGAGATATAGTCCAGTTCAAAAAGCCCAGATATAGGAAGATCATTAAAACTGCCGCCCTTGTGTAAAGGATACCATATCATAGTGTCTCCAGTTATATATTCTGATGGTAAAACCCATTCCCTGACATTGCCATTCATATCATAGATACCCAGTTCATTTGGGAGTTTCCCCCCTACAGGCTGTCTTTCTGGAAATTTTCCTAAATTATATCTATGCCAGGCTACTTCATTTAAATCATCGCTCCCAGCATATCTGGTATCCTCACCAATTGCTCCACCCCTGGCAATATATTCCCATTCATGAGCAAAGGGAATCCTGTATCCCTCAGATTCAGGAGAACCACCTGTCCAGTGGGGAAAATATGCATCTGTACCCGGAAGAAATTCATTAAAAGTATAAGCTTCTTCCAGACCATTTTGGCGACTTAACTGGTTACAATATTCAAAGGCATCACTTAATGAAATATTTACTACAGGTTTATTGGTTGCTGTTATATCTTTTGGATAATATTCCACATCTGTGACGGGATATTTAGCCATTTCAATCTGGTAATCAATGACTAATTCAATAGCAGTAAAATTCACTTCTTGGTTTGCCTCTGAAACATTCCTTCTGGCAGGAAAAAAAGTATAACCTGAATGAGCTGGAGCTACTGTTACATCCCCATGAAGACCTTCTTTACTCCAATCTCCATTTCCGTCTGTGGTAACACTAGAAAAGCCTCCAGTGAAGTTTATTTCCACGCCTGATAACCCAGTATCCGAACCATCAACAACCCGGCCTGAAATATCATAAAGTAGGCTTTCAGCCTCAAAATTAATACTGCTTTCTGAACCTGAAACAGTTCTCTGGGCAGGTTCAAAGATATAAAGATTTTTTTCGGGAGTAATGGCTACTTCTCCATTTAATAAGTGCTTGCTCCATTTTCCATCTTCATTGGTCGTCACACTTGAAAATCCTCTAGAGAAGTCAATATCAACATTGCTTAATCCAACTCCATCTTCATCTACTATCTGGCCTGATATACCATAGGCCAGTGAAGTGCGGTATAGATCTGAACGGGGGAATTCATAGGACGGGCTAGCCAGCCGAAGAATATTTAGTTGAGCAGCAAGCCGGGCATCAATGAAAAAATCTAGATCATAGTGCCAGAGCCATTCAGGTAACAACTGCATTTCTGCCTCCGCCTCCAGGTTGCCATAGGCACCTGCTGAAAGCCCACCTTCTAAAACATAACTTACTCCCACCATTAAATCAAGTTCAAGTCCGGAATAAACTTTTGCTGCTGCTCGACCGGTTAAAGTAGGTTCATTTACATAGTATCCTTCTCCGGTTAAACCAAGAACCCCAATATTACTCCAGTCATCACCTGACTCTTTTCTAATCCCCATTTCAAAACCTCGTTCAAAACCTATACCAGCCCCAAATTCTGCAGCTACTTCTGCTTCAGCACCTGCTACTAGTTTTAAATAAGGATTAATATTGACACATAAAAATATGGGAATGCCAGGAGGTGGCACCAGAGGTGTATTTAAAATTACAAATTGTCCATCCCATTCAACACTAGATTCTACATTTACTTCAATTTCTACTGCCGTATCTATTCCAGCTGAAAATAACATAACTATCTCATCAATTCCAACAGGAACAAACCAGGCATAATTTAAATCTAAACTAAATTCCGAATCGTGGTAAAAATTAATATGACCAGAAATTGTACCATTGTCTCCAAAAATATCATAATCAATTTCTCTTTCGAAGAAGAGTATTTTTGCTTCTCTGTCAACTTCAAGTACTCTAATATCATCTGCTTTTTCTATACTTGCTATCATTTCTTCAAAGGAAAAAGTTCTGTCGATAGAGATATCTCCTTCTTTAATTACTTCTGCCAGAGTAGCGGGTACCAGACTCAATGTTCTGCCATCGGTACTTATAGAAGTAATTCTCTTCAGCAAACCATACTCAGCATTGGGAACAGGCTGGTCAACAATGATAATATCTCCAACCTGAAGCTGAGATGCAAAAGTAGTTGCTTCGGTCAGTGTTAATTCATTTCTTGCAGGAGAAACCTGTTCGATATTATCTGCTTCAGACTCAGTAAAAATTTTTGCTTTATCAAATAAAACAATTCCTTCCTGCCATTCTTCAAGCTCTATACCCACAAAGTTAACATTATCTCTTGGTGCATTAACTTCTATCATGCCAGGACTAAAGCTATAATTTTGATATTCTGCAGATACTTCAACAGTTCCCTGAAGACCTAGCTTTTCCCAATAACCTGATTCATCTGTTTCTACTGAAGTGAAATCTTTATTAAAGTTTATTTTTATACCCTGTAAAGGTTGGTCATTTTGAGCATAAACATAACCAGATATATTATATTTATCCTCATCTTCAGGAATTTCCCCATCTTCTGGAATAAACCTGGCTATTATTTCTTTATTACCATTCATATAAATTTTATAATCACCATTGTCCTCTTCCACATCATTGCCATCATTACCAAACCATCCTTCAAAAACCCAGTTGTCAGCAGGTTGAACCTGGAGATCAACATTATCTTCTTCTTCAAAAGTGTGGTCCCCCTCTTTTGGCAAGACTGCTCCTTCTCCCTCTATACCAATAGTTAGTGTGTACTCAGCTACTACTGTATCTTCTGGAATAAAACTGGCTATTATTTCTTTATTACCATTCATATAAATTTTATAATCACCGTTGTCTTCTACCACATCATTGCCATTAGTACCAATCCATCCTTCAAAAACCCAGTTGTCAGCAGGTTGGACCTGGAGATCAACATTATCTCCTTCTTCAAAAGTGTGGTCCCCCTCCTCGGGGAAGACTGTTCCTTCTCCCTCTATACCAATAGTAAGAGTATGCTCGTTTACTACTGTAGTTACATCACTTCCTCCATCACAACCTGTCATAACCATAGACATTAAAAAGACAGTAACCAACAAAACAATAATTTTTAAAAGACCTGGTTTGGGATTAATTGCACTTCCTCCTCACTTAAAGTATTTTTAATTTTAGTATAATTTTGTTGATTTTCTATTATGTTGTATAAATATAGATTAT
>SLJX01000041.1 GCA_007134885.1 Halanaerobiaceae bacterium | reverse complement strand
TCAGTTTATGATGGTAATGGATATTCTGTAAACAATCTTGAAACACCATTGTTTTCGCGAGTTAATGGTGGTGTTATTAAAAGATTAGCACTTGAGAACGTAAATATAAATGTAAGTCAACGAAGAGTTGGAGCATTGGTAGAATGGTTGACGGATAAAATTGAAATAGAGTCGGTAAATGTGGACGGCGAAATAACTAATAATGATGGTGATGTTGGTGGTTTAATTGGCTCATCGGTGGTTGATTCAGAAGCAATTATTATCAACTCAAGCAGTAATGTGCATATTAATGCTATGGAATCTGCTGGTGGACTGATGGGACGTGTTGGTGGTGGTGATCTTACAATTGAAAATTCCTATAGTAAAATTAATTTGACAGCAGGAGATATACAGGACAAAAACAGTAAAACAAAATTATAATTCCAGGTTTAACCTGTTTATATTCTCTCAATTTTATCAGCTCTGTTATCGTATGCTTTATCACAGGAAAAGTCATCCTCAGGATTTTGAAGACAACTTTCAGAACTGTATTGCTGATAGCTCAACTTTTTATTTTGAAGATAATCCTTTAGAATACGGGCCACGGCTGACCCTATTATGGTAAATTTTAGCAGCAGCAAACCCAGCACCACCCCGAAAAAACTTAATCCAAGATTCCTCATGGCAACCGCCAGCACCACAAAATAAATTGCCAGATTAATCAGGGTTCTATTCCGAATGAATTTCTCGGCACCAGTCCGATCCATCTTTAGAGCCCGGCGGCTGTTAACCAGTTTCAGTCTGAAGAGTAGCAAACTTATCAACAGACCAAAGATAATTCCGAGGGCTCCGACAATTTCTCCCTGAATAAGGGCTGACAGTATCAGGAAAGCTCCCAGCAGGATAGTCCTTTTTGATATAATTTTAACAACCTTTTCCGGTTGTTCATTGAAAACATCAGTCATCATCAAATGCCCCTTTAATAACCTGATAAACAGAATAAAAGCCGGCAGCTACACCAACTAGAAGCCCGGCTATCATAAAAACAGGTTCGGTTGTCAGTAGTTCATCAAGTTTAGAACCCAGAAAATAGCCAATTCCAATTGAGACAACCATCAGCAATCCCAGATAGGTAACCAGGCTTACAGCCTGAAGAATCTTTCGCCACTCCTTCTGATCCATTGCTACTGCACCTTCTTGAGAGCATAATAATAATTGTTCACTACGAGCCAAAGGACAAATCACAGTAATCCGATTTGAAATCTGGCCAGATTAAGCTAATATATATGATTCGAGATCAGTTTAAAAAATCCTGCCCCAAAATTAAAATCAAAATATTCTTACTGAATCACCCTCTTTTCCGAAATCATCAAAATTTAAGCCTGTTATAAAACAGCATATAATCATGATATCATAATTCTATACATTTTGCTTCTGACGATTTTCCGAATGCAGAGAACTTCCTTCCTTGGGCAGATCCACCGAAAATATTCCGATTCTCCAGCAGCTGTATAGCAAAAATGCTCCTGTAAGCATTACCAGCAGGGTTCCATTCTGAGAATTAAGGTGGCTGACCAGAAAGGCAACTGCACCCAGGAAAATACTCATCCCATATACTATCAGAACAGCCTGACGATGATTCCATCCCAGAGCCAGCAGTCGATGATGAAGATGACCATGGTCAGCTCTGCCAATGGGTCGGCCATAATAGAAACGACGAAGAATTGCATAGGTTGTATCGAAAATAGGTATTCCCAGAGCCAGAATGGGTACAAAAAGAGTCATAGCAGCAGCCCCCTTTAAAGCACCCACCACTGAAACAGCAGCCAGGATGTAACCAATTACCAGAGCTCCACTATCACCCATGAATATCTTGGCCGGGTAAAAATTGTGGGGCAGAAAACCCAGACAGCTGCCGGCCAGAGCTGCTATGATGAAAGCTGTGAAAAGCTGCCCCTGCTGCAAACTGACAGCCAGCAGTGTCAGGGAAGCAATCAAAGAAACCCCGGCTGCCAGACCATCTAGCCCATCAATCAAATTTACTGTATTGGTCAAACCTACCACCCAGAATACCGTCAGAGGAGGTCCTAAAATGCCGAGATAAATCATGCCTTCCTGAAGAGGATGACTGATAAACTGAATGCTTACTCCAGAGAGAACTAAAATTATAGCAGCAAAAATCTGACCCAGCAATTTGGTCAGCGGACGCAAGCCATAAAGATCATCCAGTACTCCCAGAAGCATTAGCAGAGTAGCTCCGATTAAAATGCTTCCCAGGTCCCGCCCCGGCCGTGATCCCATTCTGCTATATACAGCCAGCAAAAAACCCAGATAAATAGCTATCCCACCAAGATTGGGTACAGCCTTGAGATTAATCTTTCTCCGGCCCGGCCTATCCACAGCTTCAATTTTAAGAGAAATTTTCCGGATTAAAGGTGTGGCCAGATATGTAATTATTAAAGCCAGAAAAAAGGCCTGCATGTTAGCTGACATGGCATAAACTCCTTATTTGCACAGCTTTTATGCTGCCACAATTTTTCTTCAAAGATCGGTAAATTGTTGTTAATGGTGCTGTTAATTTTTTGGCTTCCCTGCTAAAATCCAATTCAAAGAAATCTCGAAATTATAATCTCTGTCATAGCAACAATCTTGCTGGATAACTTACATAAAAAATCAATTTTCACAGTACAATTATTTCATTAACAGTACAGTTATTTCATTAAATATTTTAATAAGCATGTTTTTATAAACAGGCTTTTAAAAGCTTTAAATGTCCTGAGTCCCAAGTTTCACCTGGTTCCATAAAGACGATCTCCGGCATCTCCCAGGCCGGGCAGAATATAAGCTTTTTCATTTAATCTGTCATCAACAGCAGCTGTATAAATATCAACATCTGGATGTTCCTGCTGAAGTTTATCCACACCTTCAGGAGCAGCTACCAGACACATAAATCTTATGTTCAACGGGTTTTTCTTCTTAATAAAATCCAGCGCTGCCGCTGCCGAGCCGCCGGTGGCCAGCATGGGGTCAACCACAATAAGTTCTCGTTCATTGACATCAGGAGGCAGCTTGCAGTAATATTCCACCGGTTTTAAAGTTTCGGGATCCCGGTAAAGGCCGATATGTCCCACCCGGGCTGTGGGAATTAATTTCAGTATGCCGTCCAGCATTCCCAGTCCTGCCCGCAAAATGGGGACAACGGCCAGTTTTTTCCCGGACATCATCCGGGCTGTGGTTTTCTGCAGGGGAGTTTCTATTTTCACTTCCTGAACCGGAAGTTCCCGGGTGACCTCATAGGCCAGTAGAGTTGAAACTTCATCGGTTAATTCCCGGAATTCTTTAGGTCCGGTTTCCTCCATCCTCAAAAGTGTTAATTTATGCTGTATCAGAGGATGGTCAATTATATGAACTTCACTCATCAGTCCTTCAGCTCCTTTTCCAGCTGCATAATTTTATTAACCCGGCGCTGATGACGTTTCCCGACAAAATCTTCTTCCAGAAAAGCAGAAACAATCTCCCGGGCCAGACCGGTACCCAGCACCCGGTCTCCCAGTGTCAGGATATTGGCATTATTATGGCTACGGGCCATTCTGGCAGAATAACAGTCCTGACAGCGGGCTGCTCTAATACCCTCTACCTTATTGGCTGCCATCGACATTCCGATTCCGGTGCCACAGATTAAAATTCCCAGCTCAGCCTCCTGAGAAGATACAGCCCGGGCTACTTTACGGGCATAATCAGGATAATCCACAGAGTCCTGACCGCTAGCACCAAAATCAATAACTTCATGCCCGGTCTCTTTGAGCCAGTCTTTCAAATTTTCCTTTAAAGGAAAACCAGCGTGGTCACTACCAATTGCTAGTTTCATCCTATGCCTCCTTCTATTATAATTCTTGCTGTCTGAGTAATCTCCTGCCTGAGAAAAAAATTCAGGAACTCTCTCGAGAGCCGCTTTCAACAATTTTTCCAGCTGATCTCTGGTCTGACGATAAACTTCTAAATCTTGCCCGATGGGGTCCTCTACAATTTCAGATTTTCCGGCAAACTCTCCCAGGGTATAGATTATTCCGGATTCTTCCCGGTAAGAAAGCCGCAGGCGCCGGGCCTGACTAACAGTCATCGTCAAAATCAGATCAGCCTCTCCAACCATTTCGTCTGAGAGCTGCTGACTTTGATGAGCACTTAAATCCAGCCCTTTTTCCCGGGCTACCCGACGAGCCATTTCAGCTGCTTTCTGGCCGGGAAAAGCTGAAATCCCGGCTGTTTCGATTAGATATTCTTGTTCTTCCTGCAGAAGATCCTGCAGCAGTACCCCAGCCAGGGGGCTGCGGCAGGTATTACCTGTACAGACCAGCACAATTTTTTTCAAATTCCTCCAACCTCCTCAGCCGGGTTCCCTGCAGGAAAGATCAATCCGACGACTGGCAGCCTTAACCAGCCTGTTCATGACAGCCTCCCCTACTCCAACTGCCTGTACAGTTTCCACAAAAATCTCATCGAAATACTGTTGATCCAGCTCTCTTAATAAAGAAAACAGCCGACGGGCAATCAGTTTATTGTTTGCTCGAGGGCCCATATCTTTAATTAAGAATTTTTTCCCGGAAGCTGACAAAGCAGCCTCATACCTTTCCTGCTGCTGAAGATTCCTGAGAGCTTCAGCAGTTTCCCGGGTAACCAGCAGAGCCCAGGAGCAGTCTAGCTCTTTAAGATAGTTAATTATATTTTCAGGAGTTCCTTGCTCCAGAAGAGTGGTAGTCGTCTTTGGAGCATAATGCCGGTACTTCATCCCCGGAGAACGGGGCTGACCTTCGTTTTCAGTTTTATTAGCTTTTGAATCTCCGGACTTCTGCCTGATCCCTTCAGCGTCGCTATTATCTTCATACTTTTTAAAATCCCTATTCACCTTACAGCCCAAAACTTCTTCCAGTTCTCTGCAGGTTATCCGGCCTGGCCGCAAAATTGCAGGTTTCTCTCCGGTGAGATCAATGACAGTGGACTCCAGCCCGATAGGAGATTCTCCCCCATCTATGATCAGGGGAATTTTACCTTCCAGGTCCAGCAAAACATGCTCGGCCCGGGTGGGACTGGGCAGACCGGAAGAATTGGCGCTGGGAGCAGCCAGTACCAGTCCGGAACGACGGATAAGCGCCCGGGTGACAGGATGCGAAGGCATCCGTACAGCAACGGTTTTTAGGCCTGAAGTGGTAATGTCGGGCACATTAGGGCCGCGCTGAAAAATTATTGTCAGAGGACCGGGCCAGAAACAATTAATTAACTCCTGGCTGGGATTATCCAAACTGCCGGCGATAACCCGTTTCAAATCGGAAGTCCGGCCCAGGTGAACAATTAAAGGGTTATCAGCCGGACGTCCCTTAGCTATAAAAATTTTTTTAACTGCTGCAGGATTAAGTGCATCGCCGCCCAGACCGTAAACTGTTTCGGTGGGAAAGGCAACAACCTCACCCCTTTTTAAAAGCCGAGCGGCTCCTATGATGACAGGATGCTCTACAAGCTCTTTCATTTTAAGATTTTTTTCAACCGGCAGTACTTCAGTCTCCATCGTTTTCACTGCCTTTCAGGGCTAGAATAATCCGTTCTCTTCCTCCCCCATCCCGTTTCAGCCTGATATCCTGCCAATAGCCTGAACCTTCAGTTTGTTTTAATGTATCCTTCACCTGCTGACTTTGATCATGACCGATTTCCAAGGCCAGCAGCCCCCCCTGCCTCAAAAGCCGTCGGGCCTGAGGAATTAGCCTGCGGTAGATCTTCAGGCCATCGTCTCCGGCAGCCAGTGCTTCACGGGGCTCCTGTCTGACATCCCGGGGAAGCCGGGATATTTCACTTTCAGGTATATAGGGAGGATTGGAAATAATCAGATCAAGCTGCCCCTCTTTTTCAGGCAGCAGAGGTTTAAGCAGATCACCCTCAAGCAGACCAGCTCGGTTCTTCAAGTCAAAGCGTTTCAAATTTTTCCGGGCAATCTCCAGGGCCCGGGTACTAATATCAATTCCGACTCCCCGGGCTTCAGGGAGGTAATGGAGCAGGCTGACAAGAATAGCTCCACTTCCCGTACCCACATCGACAATTTTAGGCTGCTTCCAGTTCTGGCTGCGGCAAAAGTCCAGGACCTCTTCCACCAGCTCCTCGGTCTCCGGCCGGGGAATTAGCACCCCTTCCTCAACTATTAGCTCCAGTGACATAAATTCCCGGCGGCCTGTTAAATAGCTGACTGGCTTGCCCCGAGCTCGTTCCCGGATTCTCTGGCGATAGGCATCCAGTTCCTGCTGATTTAAAGGGTAGTCAAAATTTACATAAAGCTTTACCCTCTCGGTATTTAAAAGATCAGCTAGCAGCACTTCGGCATCCAACCGGGGAGATTCTACTCCCTGCTCTGTCAGAAAATCACTGCTGAGCTGCAAAATATTTTTAATGGTTCGTTTTTGAGCTTCCTTCATTATTTGCCCCTTTATCATAACCAAACTTTAACTTAAATTAAATTTTTTGCCAGCTAATATTAAAGCTGCTGGAGTGAGCAGCTGTAAATTCCAAAAAAATATCAGTAATTAACAGAGCTGCCCTGACTAATTTTTAAAGTCAGTCTAAAGTCAGTCTATAAAATCTTTACATCTATAGCTTCTCCAACCTCTTTTCCAGATCCTCAGCAATCAGAGGCTCGATTATTAAGTCCAGTTCCCCGTCCAGAATCTGCTCCAGTTTATGCTCGGTCAGATTAATGCGGTGATCGCTGACCCTGCCCTGGGGAAAATTATAGGTGCGAATCTTTTCACTACGATCCCCGCTGCCAACCTGGCTCTTACGGGCTTCGGAACGCTCCTGCTGCTGCTCCTGCTCTAACTTCTCCTTAAGTCGGGCCCGCAGAATCTTCATAGCCCGATCCTTATTCTTGTGCTGGGATTTTTCATCCTGACAGGAGACAACCAGGCCAGTTGGCTCATGGGTGATGCGGACGGCAGAATCAGTGGTATTAACACTCTGACCTCCGGGCCCGCTGGAACGATAAAAATCAATCCGAAGATCGTTGGAATCAATATCAACTTCCACCTCTTCAGCCTCAGGCAGAACAGCCACCGTAGCAGTGGAGGTATGAATTCTGCCACTTGATTCGGTGCTCGGTACCCGCTGGACCCGGTGCACGCCGCTCTCATATTTGAGATAGCGAAAAGCATTTTTACCCTCTACATTGAAAATTATCTCTTTAAATCCGCCAACCTCGCTGGGACTGGAGGACATGGTCTGAACCTGCCAGCCTCGATTTTCCGAATAACGGGTATACATCCGGTAAAGATCCCTGGCAAAAAGAGCTGCTTCGTCTCCTCCAGCTCCCGCTCTGATTTCTACAATAACATTCTTTTTATCATCGGGATCTTTGGGAATTAATAACTTGGGAAGCTCCTCCTGCAATTCTTCCAGCCGGGGTTTGGCTTCCTGAATCTCTTCTTCAGCCAGCTCGGACAGCTCTCCATCTTCCCCCATTTCAAGGATTTCCCGGGCCTCTTCTATCTGCTGCTGAAGATCCCGATATTTCTCATATTTTTCCACAACTTTTTTCAGGCCAGCGTGCTCCTGCAGAAGTTTCTGATACTTCTGACTGTCATTCATCACCTCGGGATCACTGATTTTTTTATTTAATTTTTTATATTTTTCCACAACCTCATCCAGTTTATCTTCCAGTGTAGAAATATCCATCTTCTCACCTCATCATTTTTTAACCTCATGGCAGTGGCGGCAGCGGGCTTCATATACTTCCTCTGCTCCCACCATGATCACAGGATCCTCATAACTGGCCGGTTCTCCATCGATCAGCCGCTGGGTTCTGGTAGCCGGTTCCCCGCAGACCACACAGATGGCATGAAGTTTTTCAATATACTCGGCTCGGGCCATTAGTTCCGGCACCGGACCAAAGGGCTCACCGCGAAAATCTCGATCCAGCCCGGCCAGGATTACTCTCTTGCCTCTGTCTGCCAGTTCTTCGGCAGCTTCCACAATTCGGGGATGAAAGAACTGAGCTTCATCTATACCAACCACCTCAGTCTCTTCTTCCACCCGGTTTAATATCTCCTCTGGATGATCAACTGCCAGGGCTTCAATTCTGTCCCCATTGTGAGAAACTATACTGCTTCTGTCATACCTGTCATCCAGAGCCGGTTTAAAAACCCGGGCTTCATGCCTGGCAATTCTAACCCGGCGCAGCCTTCGAATTAACTCTTCGCTCTTACCACAGTACATGGGCCCAACAATTATTTCTATCCAGCCGCTTTTGCTGATTTTATACATTAACTTACCCCCAGACTGTTAGTCTTCTAGCAAATCAATTACCTGCTTTATTTTCCCGAAATTTACCGAAAAAAACAATCAAAGCTTATCAAAACCGAAAATCATCTGATTATACTCTGTGCCCGGGAAAAAGCTGGAGAATAAAATCACCCTGGACCGGGCTGCAAAAAAAAAGCAGAGCAATGCCCTTGCCCTGCTCCAGCCAGTTTATTTTTTAGCTAATTTTTCTCTGCTGTTTCAGCAGTATCAGCTGTTTCAACTTTCTGACTCTCTTCCTCGGCCTCTTCGGCTTCAGAAGTATCAACCCGTCCATATTTTTCATTAAATCTTTCAACCCGACCACCCCGGGCAGCAGTACGCTGCTTACCGGTATAAAAGGGATGGCAGCTGGAACACACTTCAACTCTGATATCATCTCCGGTAGAAATTGTCTCATATTCCTCTCCACAGGCACAGTAAATCGTGGTGGAGCTGGTCTCCGGATGAATTCCTTCTTTCAAGATACTCACCTCTTTCCAACAATTTTTGCTAAGCTGATTATATCACAGCCTTTTTTGCGATGCAACCAGTTTTATCTTAAAGCCTTTCTAGCAATCATCACTGCTTTTCAG
>SLJX01000089.1 GCA_007134885.1 Halanaerobiaceae bacterium | reverse complement strand
TTTTCTTTTGGCTGATAAGTTCTCTAGCTTATATTAAAAATTTTTAAATGTTAGCTAATTTATAAATACTAGCTAATTTTTGATAATAAATGGGCTTGGAAGTCCGTCAGATTATGCCAGGTAAACCACCATGCCCCTCTGGGGCACAACAATACATGAAAATATCAGAGCATATTTTCAAGATAAATTAAAAGTTCTCCTTAATAAACCAGAAAGCAAAATAATCATAGAAGCTGTGAGCCGCAATGGCTGATATGAGTCCTATCCTGCTGTACATAACTCCCAGCAGCAGGGCTGCCAGCAGGGAAAAAGGAGCAAACAGCAGCCGGGACCTGGTGTGAGGTTTGCTGGCCCAGAAACCGGCATGAGCCAGCATAAAAAGGATTGAGGCCGGCCAGATACCCAGCAGCTCCTGCAGAAAAGCCCGGAAGAGAAGCTCTTCCCCCAGCCCGGCTAACAGGCTGATCAGCGCCAGCACCATAAGCGGCTTCCGGCAGACCGGCAGCAGCAGCTTAAGAGATTTCTTCAGCTCTTCCGGCCGGAGTCTGGCATATATAGTAACTGGAATTACCATGACAGCCGAAGCCAGCAGGCCGTAAATTATCTGGAGAGAAACAATCCGGCCCTCCAGAAAAATTTCTGCCAGCCCCCTTTGCTGGAATATAAATAGCAAAACCAGAGCAATCAGGGTTAAACCTGTCTGAAGCAATACCAGCAGCCTGATTGGCACATCCTGCTGTTCCTGTCTCATTTTGTAACACTCCCAATCATATTAGAATACTTGTTCATAAAATTACATGTTCAGCTGAATTAATATTAGATTATTGAACTAGACTAAATTATTGAATCAGGCTAAATTATTAAATCATGGAAAAAACCCGGCCGGATTAAATTATAAGTTTATCCAGCCGGGTATTTTATGCTGTGAACCATTGAATTTTGGGGACTATTTATTCGCACTGATTATCGCAGGCGATTATATTTTAGTTATCCAGAAGGCAGGAATTTCAGATTGCTTTTCCTCTGACTATTCCCCTTAGTCCTGAACTTCAGTCTCATAAGTCTGCTCCAGGCGCTTGTAAGTCTGATACCTTTCTTCAGCCTGTTTTTCTGCTTTATCAAAGAGCTCTTCCGCAATTTCAGGGAAAGTCTGCTCCAGTGAAGCAAAACGAACCTCACTTCTTAAGAAATCCTTAAGAGGTTCGGTGGGCTCTTTAGAGTCAAGACTGAAGGGATTTTCTCCCTTTTCTTTCAGCTCGGGATTAAATCTATAAAGATGCCAGTAACCGCTCTTGACCGCATTTTCCTCCTGTTTGACACTGCAGCTCATGCCCTCTTTTAGACCGTGAGCAATGCAGGGAGAATAGGCAATGATAATCGATGGTCCATCATAGGCCTCTGCTTCTGAAATGGCCTTGATAGCCTGATTCATATTGGCTCCCAGAGAAATCTGAGCTACATAGACATAACCGTAGGTCATCAGCATCTGACCCAGATCCTTCTTCTGGGTCTTTTTACCCGAGGCAGCAAACTTGGCTGCTGCTGCTACCGGGGTAGCCTTGGAAGACTGGCCTCCAGTATTGGAGTATACCTCGGTATCAAAGACCATGACATTGACATCTTCACCGGAAGCCAGGACGTGATCCAGACCACCGTAACCAATATCATAGGCCCAGCCATCTCCTCCAAAAACCCACTGAGAACGTTTGGTCAGAAACTTCTTCAGTTTGGCAATCTTAGCTACTGTGCCGTTGTTCTTGTGCTCTTCCAGCAGAGGTCTGAGTTTCTCAGCAACCTCTTTGGAGGCCTCACCCTGGTCTTTTACTTCAATCCATTCCTGGAACAGCTCTTTCATTTCTGCAGGTATGTCTTCCTCCTGAGCTTCTTCCATCAGCATTGCAATTCTATCACGAAGCTGTTCATTACCAAGGTGCATGCCGTAGCCGTACTCGGCATTATCCTCAAATAGGGAATTTGCCCAGGCTGGTCCATGTCCATCCTTATTGGTAGTATAAACTGAAGTCGGAGCTGAACCACCCCAGATGGAAGAACAGCCGGTGGCATTGGCAATCAGCATTCTATCACCAAAAAGCTGGGTTATCAGCTTGGCATAGGCAGTTTCCCCGCAGCCAGCGCAGGCTCCGTGGAATTCCAGCAGCGGCTGCTGAAACTGACTGCCCTTAAGAGAGGACTTCTTCATTAAGTCTTCCTTATAACTGACATTCTTGCTGACATATTCCCAGTTTTCTTTTTCTTTCTCCACCATTTCAGCAAAATCCTTCATTTCCAGAGCCTTTTCAGGAGCCGGGCAGGTTTCTACACAGACCCCACAGCCGGTGCAGTCCAGCGGGCTAACCTGGATGCGATATTCCAGATTCTCAAACTGACGACCGCGGGCTTCCAGGGTAGCCATATCCCCTGGAGCTGCCTCTTTCTCTTCCTCATCCAGCAGAAAGGGGCGAATTACAGCATGGGGACAGACCAGAGCACACTGGTTGCACTGGATGCAGTTTTCCTCCAGCCATTCCGGAACATGGACGGCAATCCCGCGTTTTTCATACTGGGAAAGCCCCGGCGGGAAGGAACCATTTTCCCGGCCGCTGAAAGTGCTGACAGGCAGTTCATCGCCTTGCTGGCGGGCAATGGGCTCCAGAACCTCTTTAACAAATTCAGGTCTGTCATTCTCAGGTTCCTTTTCAACCTCGGCTTCAGCCCATTCTGCCGGAACATCCACTCTCTGAAGTTCATCCAGAGCTCTGTCCACTGCTTCGTTGTTCATCTCAACCACCAGGTCACCTTTATGACCGTAGGTTTTCTGGATAGCATCTTTGAGATATTTAATAGCGTCATCCACAGGAATTATTTCTGCCAGCTTAAAGAAAACAGTCTGCATAATCATATTAATCCGGCTGCCCAGTCCGATCTCCTCGGCCAGCTCATAGGCATTAATAACATAAAAATCAATATCATTTTCAGCCAGATATCTCTTCATCTCTCCCGGAAGATGTTGATCAAGCTCATCTTCTGACCAGGTGCAGTTCAGCACAAAGGTTCCCCCGGGTTTGAGAGCAGAATGCATATCAAATTTATCCACATAGGCTTCATTATGACAGGCTACGAAATCAGCCTGATCCACCTGATAGGTAGATCTTATCTTTTCTTCTCCAAATCTTAAGTTAGATACCGTAACTCCGCCAGACTTCTTGGAGTCATAGGAAAAATAACCCTGAGCATAAAGATCTGTGTTATCGCCAATAATTTTTATAGCATTTTTATTGGCTCCCACAGTACCGTCAGAGCCAAAACCCCAGAATTTGCAGGCAGTGGTGCCTTCTGGTGAGGTATCAATCTTTTCCTCGACCGGCAGGGAGGTGTTGGTGACATCATCAAAAATACCGACTGTAAAGCCATCCTTAGGTTGAGACTGCTTGAGATTATCCAGCACAGCTTTGATGTGGGAAGGATTAGTCTCCTTGGAACTTAAACCGTAACGTCCGCCCACAATAATCGGTGATTCTTCCCGGTCATAATAGAGAGACCTAACGTCTTCATAAAGCGGTTCTCCCACTGCCCCTGGCTCCTTGGTTCTGTCCAGCACAGCAATTTTTTCAACGCTTTCAGGCATGGCTTCGAAAAAATATTTAGCCGAGAAAGGTCGGTAGAGTCGCACTTTAACGGCCCCAACCTTCTCTCCCTGGGCAGTCAGGTAATCAATAGTCTCCTCAATGGTTTCAGTGACTGAACCCATGGCAATTACTACCCGTTCAGCATCAGCGGCACCATAATAATTAAAGGGCTGATAATTTCTTCCGGTTAAATTATTAATTTTCTCCATGTTTTTGGCAACTATCTCGGGAGTTCTCTCATAATACTTATTAGCTGCCTCCCGGGCCTGGAAGAAAATATCAGGATTTTGGGCAGTTCCCCTGGTTTCAGGATTCTCGGGGCACATAGCATCACTGCGAAACTCTTCCAGGGCTTTCTCATTGATAAGTTCAGCCAGATCATCATAGTCCAGCACATCAATATTCTGTATTTCATGGGAAGTTCTAAAGCCATCGAAAAAATGGATGAAGGGCAGACGGGATTCAATTCCGGCCAGATGGGCTACTCCGGCCAGATCCATGACTTCCTGCACACTGCCGGCTGCAATCATTCCCGCCCCGGTCTGACGGCAGGCCATGACATCCGAGTGGTCACCAAAAATCGAGAGAGCCTGGGTCGCCACTGTTCTGGCGCTGACATGAAAAACCCCCGGCAAAAGTTCTCCGGCCATCTTATAAATATTTGGCAGCATCAGCAGCAGGCCCTGAGAGGCGGTAAAGGTTGTAGTCATGGCACCAGTTGCCAGCGAACCATGCACCGCTCCAGCTGCCCCTCCTTCCGACTGCATTTCGGTCAGTTTGACCCTTTGACCGAAGATGTTCTTGCGTCCATGGGCACTCCATTCATCGACCATTTCGGCCATTGGTGAGGATGGAGTTATGGGATAGATAGCTGCCACATCAGTAAAGGCATAGGCTACATGGGCAGCAGCAGTATTGCCATCCATGGACTGCCTTTTGGTAGTCATTAATTGTTCCCCCCTAAATGATTTTATGGAAAACATATAGATTCACATAGTTAGTCAGTATTTAGTATATCCGATTCAATTTTTAGTGTCAAATTATTTAAAATTCAGATATATTAATCATGCTTAATTAGTGATATAATCGGAATTTCAGCCTCTTTAACGGCCTGCCCTTTTGATTATTAATTGCTATTCTACCCAACCATTAAATTCTGGAGTAGCTGAACATAAAGAAAATTAATATATCCAGCAGCAGAAATAAAACCTCCTATAGATCTTAAGTATCGACTTTAAGTTTTACAACTTCAAATTTTGAAATTATACCGGCTTAAAGGTGCTGGATTCTAATCATTCAGCTGTTTTTTGAAGTAAATTTTGTCTGAAACCGGGTTAGGAGTTGATTTTTTAGGCTACCAGCAAGTATAATTAGTTTGGAGTGGTTTTGATTGAAATTGATAAGTTTAATTGGAATTGGCAAAATTCAAAAGAAAATAATGGGATAACTTCAAGGAGGTAATTACATGCCCTCATCACAGGCAGAACCCTTCAAAATTAAAATGGTGGAAAAGATCAAGAAGATCCCCCGCAATGAGCGGGAAAAAGCCCTGGAAAGAGCCGGCTACAATCTTTTTGCCCTCAACTCTGATGAAGTCTACATCGACCTTCTCACCGACAGCGGAACCGGGGCAATGAGCGATGAACAGTGGGCCACGCTGATGCAGGGAGATGAATCCTACGCCGGTAGCCGCAGTTATTCCCGGTTAAAGGAGACAGGTCAGGAAATCTTCGGTCACCGCTACATACTCCCGGCCCATCAGGGACGGGGAGCCGAGCGGGTACTCTTTCCGCTGCTGATTTCTGAAGGACAGTATGTGATAAATAATATGCATTTTGATACCACCAAGGCCCATGTTGAGCTGGCCGGGGGACGGGCCAAAAATTTTGTCATTCCAGAAGCTTATGATACCAGGAACTATCATCCTTTCAAGGGTAATTTTGACCTGAAAAAGCTGGAAAATTTTCTCCAGGAGACCCCCCGGGATAAAATTGCTTTCATTATCGTGACAGTCACCTGCAACAGCGCCGGGGGGCAGCCAGTTTCCCTGGATAATATTAAAGCTGTTTTTAAGCTTGCCAAAGAATATAATCTCAGGGTTGTTTTTGATGCCGCCCGCTTTGCTGAAAATGCCTATTTCATCAAAAGAAGAGAGGAGGGGCAATCCCGACGTTCTCAAGTTGAAATAGCCCGAGAGATGTTTAACCATGCAGATGCCTTTACCATGAGTGCGAAAAAGGATGCCATTGTCAACATTGGCGGCCTGATAGGCATCAAAGATGATGAAGAGCTTTACAATCAGGTTCGTTCCCGGCTGGTTCCTCTGGAAGGCTTTCCAACCTATGGAGGCCTGGCCGGCCGCGATATGGAAGCCCTGGCCACCGGCCTCCGGGAAGGTCTGGATTATGACTATCTCAAGTACCGCACCGGCCAGGTGGAATATCTGACAGAAAAACTGCGGGAAAATGATGTTCCCGTTCAATATCCTGCCGGAGGACATGCAGTTTTCCTTGATGCTGCCGAAATACTGCCTCAGATACCCTACCACCAGTTTCCAGCCCAGGCGCTGGCTAATGCCCTCTATCTGGAAGCAGGAGTTCGGGGAGTAGAGATAGGCTCTTTTCTGCTGGGGAGAGATCCTGAAACCGGAGAACAGCTTAAGTCTCCTCTTGAGCTGCTCCGCCTAGCCATTCCCCGGCGGGTTTATACCAACAATCACCTGGATGTGGTGGCTGAAGCTCTGATCAATATTAAGGAATATGCCGGAGAATTAACCGGACTGAAATTCACTTACGAACCTGAAGTTCTGCGGCATTTTACCGCCCGGCTAAAACCGGTAAAACAGGATTAATTTTAGCTGCCGGCTTTACACTGCCAGCAGCAATCACCACTTTAAATCTAAGCACCCCTCAATCTTTACTAACTTAACTGCTTTACTGACTTTACTGCCTTTACCACCTCTACTGCCATTACTGCAAAAATTAGTAAGGAGGGATTTATCTTGCATTACCGCAAAATGGGAAATCTGCCGGAGAAGGTTTCAGCCCTGGGATTTGGCGCCATGCGTTTTCCGGTGCTGGATGATGACTACGGTAAAATTGATGAAGAAAAAGCAGCAGAAATGCTGGATTATGCTCTGGAAAAGGGCGTTAACTATATTGATACCGCCTGGAGCTACCACGAAGGAGAAAGCGAGAATTTTCTGGGTGAGTATTTAACCGAACAAGGTAAGCGAGAAGATATTTATCTGGCCACCAAGCTGCCAACCTGGTTAATCGAAAAGGAAGAAGATCTGGATTATTACCTCGACCAGCAGTTAAAAAAATTGCAGACTGATTATATTGACTTTTACCTGCTGCACACCCTGAGTTCGGAGCGCTGGGAGAAAATGGTGGAGGTTAAGGCTGTCGACTGGCTGCTGGAGAAGAAAAAGGAAGGAAAAATCAACTATCTGGGCTTCTCCTTCCACGACGAGTATGATCTTTTTCAGGAAATAGTTGATTATACCTCCAGCTGGGATTTCTGTCAGATCCAGTATAATTATCTCGACCAGGAATATCAGGCCGGCACCCGGGGGCTGAAATATGCTGCTGAAAAAGGTCTGGGAGTAATAATAATGGAACCTCTTAGAGGTGGACTGCTAGCTCAGGAACCCCCGCAGGAAGTTAAGGATATCTGGCAGGAAAGCAGCCGAAATATTTCTCCAGCGGCCCGGGCGCTGGAATGGCTTTGGGATAAGGCGGAAGTTTCTCTGGTTTTAAGCGGTATGAGCCGGCTGTGTGAGGTTGATGAGAATATTAATACAGCTTCCGGTCTGGAGGGGCCAGGCGAACTGGATTTTGAAGAAAGAAAGCTGGTAGGCCGGGCTGCAGAAAAATTTAAAGAGCTGGCTCCGGTAGGCTGTACCGGCTGCAACTACTGTATGCCCTGTCCAGAAGGGGTCTTTATTCCCCGGGTCTTCGATTACTACAATCAGGCCCATATCTATGATAATTATGAAGAAATCCAGGAATCCTATGCCAAGCTGAAAGAAAAACAGCAGGCCAGTAGCTGCGTCGCCTGCCTTAAGTGCGAGGACAAGTGTCCCCAGGAACTCTCCATAGCCAGTCTAATGGAGGAAATAGCCAATTATTTCTAGCTGAAGAAAATTAGAAAAATAATCCTGTTATATATCAGCAGGGGAGCCTTCTGGCTCCCCTGGGTGTTTAGCTTTTTTTGCCCTGTCTGCTATTTTAAACCACCAGCAGGGTAACGGCCATTATCAGCATCCCGGAAATAAAGGCATATATCTCCCGGTGACCTTCTCCATACTTCTGCGCGGTAGGCAGCAGCTCGTCAACCGAGATAAATACCATCACACCCGCGACAAAGGCAAAAATCAGACCAAATATCAGCTCATCCAGCAGCTGGTAGAGGAGAAAATATCCAATCACCGCCCCGATCGGTTCAGCCAGCCCGGCTAAAAAGGCATAACCCACAGCTTTAGCCCTGCTTCCGGTAGCATAAAAAATCGGAATGGATACAGCGATTCCCTCAGGAATATTATGCAGAGCAATCGCTATCGCTATAGATATCCCCAGGGCGGGATCAGCCATAGTGGCTACAAAGGTTACCAGACCTTCAGGAAAGTTATGAATTGCTATGGCAGAAGCTGATATTAGTCCCACTCTGTGAAGTTCCTCGCGGTCCTCCCCGGCCAGAGATTCCTGCATCTTATCCCGATCCTCTTCTGCCAGAGCTTCTATCTGCTCTTCATCCCAGACATGATGAGGGTTTTCTGCTTCAGGAACCAGTCTATCTATCAATAAAATTAATAAAATGCCCAGAAAAAAAGCCAGCACCGTTACAGCAAACCCCATATCAGCCCCCAGGGCAGCCTGCAGATCCTCCCTGGCCTCATCGAAAAGCTCAACGAAGGATATGTAAATCATAACCCCGGCCGAAAAACTCAGGGCTGAAGCCAGAAATCGGGTATCGGTTTTTTTGGTAAAGAAAGCCAGAATGCTGCCCAGGCCGGTTGAAAGTCCGGCAAAGGTAGTCAGGCCGATTGCCAGCCATAAATTTTCCAAAAAAATCACCTCACTTAATAGGATATTATTTTGATTTTTAAGTCCCAATCTGGATTTTCTAAGTAAATTTGCCTGCACTTTATGTCGGTATTACAGGACAGAAAAATGACAGAAAAATTAGCTGCTAAAAAAGCAAAATTTCATTTTCCAAAATCTATGTCTTTCACAAATTAAAACAAATCAATATTATCGACATTATCGACTTTTTTATAGCAGTCCGATAACTTGAATAATAAATCGACACAGCAATATTATAACATGATAATAAATATTAATAAAGAATTATCAA
>SLJX01000138.1 GCA_007134885.1 Halanaerobiaceae bacterium | reverse complement strand
CAGGCCTGAGATCTGGCCAGGAGTTCAGCCCTCTCCAGATCAAAACAGGCTACTTTGGTATAGGTGCTGCCGATATCAATCAAGAGAGCAGACGACATCTTTACTCTCCCGCTGTTCAACTAAATCCTGCCGCAGATCATCGATTGCATCCTGAGGTCTAGTTCCAGGAGGGTAGGCCCGGTCATAGCCCATATTAAGAAAAAGTTCCTTAACGCCCTCCCAGGAACACTTGCCTATAACCAGGTTGCCACCCACATATAATAGAATATCCGAGATTCCAGCCTCCACACATTTATCACGCAGTCCCCGACAGTCCATTTCACCGTGTCCGTAGAGGGAAGAAACCCAGATGGCATCGGCTCCTGTTTCCACTGCTGCTTCTACAAATTCCTGCTGGGATGACATCACCCCAATATTGACAGGCTCAATCCCGGCTTCCTCCAGGGCATGTTCCAGTATCTGATTGCCTATGGCATGAACATCGGCTCCAATAACGCCCAGCACTACCGTAGGAACACTGTTCTGACTCATTGCTATCTCACCTCTGCTTTAGTGGTTTAAATGATGGATTTGGTAACTAAGTTATTGATTACACAATAAAAGACCGGAGCAAAAGAGCTCCGGTTTTATTCAAAAATTATTAGCTTTTTAAATTTCAGTGTCATTTTAAGCAACCTCTTTCCGGCTTCCTGACAGGGCAGTTAACTGAAAATATCCAGAAGAATTTTATTGCTCATCCTGGTGCTCCTCATTTTCTTCCTCTACAATATCATAATTAAAAGTATAATTCAACGTTAAATCCAGATGCCCGGCTAAAGTTTCAATTTCCTCTCCTTCTATTAAAATATAAACCTCCTGGATCCCCGGCACAGCAGTCATAGTATTAACTATGGAATAAACTGTCATCCTCTCTCCGGCGCTGCCTCCCGGGTGCTGATCCCTGAGAACATGGTTGAAGTCCAGATAGGCAGTTTCATTTTCCCGAACAATCTCCCGAATTTCTGTGCCCTCCGGTATGGTTCTCACCAGATCTTCTTCCTCGGGCCCGGCAATCAGCTCACCCAGCACTTCATAATAAAAGTCTTCTCCTGGAACAATTCTTGTTTCCGGTTTTAAATACATGGCATCCGGAGTGGCAAAATATAGTTCCACCTCCTGTTCTCCCGTGGGCACAGGGGGTTCAGGATCCGGTCTCAAGACCAGAAATATCATTAGCAGTGCCAGCAGGACTATTAATATTGCTCCTGCCCTAGTTAATTCTTTTTTCCCCAGCATCATAATCCTCCCCCTCAAGGATGCTATCCCTGTACTTTTGAATGCCCTCAGCTATTGATTCAGCAGCTCTTTCTCTGAAGCTGGAACTGCCCAGAAGTCTTTCTTCTTCGCGATTTGACAGGAAACCAATTTCCAGCAAAACAGCCGGCATTTCGGTTTCCCGAATCACAGTAAATCTATCAGTTTTAACCCCTCGGTCGGTAAGTCCCAGCTTATTTACCATACTGTTCTGCATGGTCCTGGCCAGATAATAGCTGTCGGATTCCCGCCCTCGGCCGTAATAAGTTTCCAGTCCCCCCACGGCCGAACGGGTAGCGGCATTGGAGTGAACACTGACAAAAATTTCAGCCCCGGCTCGATTGGCAATTTCAGCTCTTTCATAAAGAGAAATAAAGCTGTCATCATTGCGGGTCATTATCACATCAAAACCTCTATCTTCCAGCAGCTCAGCAGCTCTGAGAGAAATATCCAGAACCACTTCGGATTCGTGTAAGCCATTGGGGCTAACCGCTCCTGGGTCAAAGCCTCCATGGCCGGGATCAAGTACTACAATATTCTCAAATTCCTGGATTTCTTGGGTTGCCAGGCTGAGCATAATTTCACTAGAGGGTATATCCGTCAGAAGTTGGTGACTGTTATAGTCATTGAGTTCAAAAACAATCCGGAATTTTCTTTCTCCTCCACTTCGTATAATACCGGTCCTGATTTCTTCGATAATGCCTTCCGGTTCAGGTAATTCAAAATCATCCAGTCCGTTCTCCAGATCCAGGCCGCTGATATCCACAGCAATTCTGTAGGGATGAGTAAATCTGTGCACCTCATAGTCAGCTTCCCCGGATAGCTGGATTCTCAGTCCAACCATCTGGGCCTGCTGACTTATAGCAATATCCCGGAGCCTGTTTTCCAGCTGAATGGAATGGAGAAAGGTGCCGTCTTCCCTTTCCACCGTCTGCCAGTTATAGCCTGAGCTTTCTTTTAGTTCTGCCACCAACCTGACAGTCTGGCTGTCAAAACGGGAGGTTCTTATTTCTTTAATCATATCATCCTCAATTCTCAGACTGGAAGCCATATCATTATCACGGGTGGTGTTAAGCATATTGATAACCAGCCGGGGCGGTTCTCTCAGAGAAAATATTTCCGGTTTTACCTTGGTACTGGTGACGAAGGAAATTTCTCCCGGCCGATAATCAAGATCCCGGACGACATTCTCCTCGGTAGGGTAAAAAACCAGCTTATTTGGTTCAACATCATCAGCGATACCTAAATAACTGTCCTCCTTAAGTTCCAGCACAACCCTTAAAACTACCGGATCTTCTTTAAACTGACTCAGGCGAACATCCTCCACATAATCATTATCATCCAGCTCTAAGTCAACTTCACTCAGCATTAAATCAGGAATATCAATCACCATTCTCCGGGGGTTATCATATAGTGATACCTCCGGCCTTTTCATTCCTGCATTGGCCTCTATTTCCAGAAAATCATTACTATCCCAGCTGATATTAACCAGCATCGGCAGAAAATTAACCACAAGATTGCCGGCCCTTTCCTCAATTCCTCCATCCCGGCGGTAAGGAATGGGGTTCTGGCTGGAAATGATAAACCTTAAACGGGCCTCATTGGTACTTTCCCTTACCCTAAGCGTAAAGTTACGATCAGAAATATTATCTATAAAATCATCTGCCAGAGCTGCCTTATCAATTTCTATTTCAATGGAGTGGGAATCATCAGTGGGATTAACCCGGTAGGGTGTAATCTGGTCCATATCCAGAACCAGCTGCTGTTCCTCGGTGCTCCAGTAGGCTTCATGGATCCTGGTATCGGGCTGAAATATGTAGTATTCACCTTCCTCTTCATCTGTCAGGTAGCCGAAACCTCTGACCACCTCTTCCAGGGGAACATAACCGGTTTCATCAATCAACTGAGTCGGAACTCCGGAGGATTCAGTCCGGCTGTTAATTTGATAGTAGTTGCTGCCTATCATCAGCCTCAGGGTATCATCCGAATTTTCCAGAGTAATTGTTTCCAGGGCCTCCTGCCACTCCAGCTCAAGATCCAGCAGATCGGCCAGCCCCCGGGCCTGAACTATGATATTGCCATCATCCTCTTGAGGAGCCAGTTTTTCAGTTATGTCTTCCCCATGATAATAAATAGATATTTCCCCGGCCTGAAGAGCCGGACCGGCCAGAAATATAAGTAACAAAATAAAAAAACCCAGCAGGATTCTCTCTCCTGTTTTACTGCCTGGCATGGCAGAACCCCCTTTCCAGCAAGTTTCTGAAATAATTAATAGCAATCTCTATTATAGCAATCTTTATTATTGATAGCAATCTCTATTAAAGAAACCAGATTATAATTAAAGAAGCTAGAGTATAAAATAAAACAGCCAGGTTAAGTAACCATGTTAAAAGGAATAATTATTTGGCTATTTAGTATAATTCAAGATAAAAAGAATTTTTCCTGCTATAACTCTTGAAAATTCAAAGATTTTGAGCTATTTTTTCATTCAACAGCAATTTTTCCGGGCATTTTAGAAAATTAGCCAAAAAAAGAACCCTCTACTGGAAGCAGAGGGCTAACAGATTTTATTAAAATCCAGCGAAATTTACTTAAAAACATCTGATAAAACAGGGTAAAATTTCATGCTCATTTATAATTTCATGCCCACTAGCAGTATATGAGAATAACACTTCAAAATTTCCCTCTGATTTATGCAAAATTTTCAAATGAGTTCAATTGAGGTATTGAGGTCCTGTAAGGTTTATTCCTGAAATTTCAGATTAAATTCTTCCGCTCTCTCATTGTACTCTTCAGCAAATTGATTGAAACTGCTGATCTCCTGCCTGACATCCAGAACCTCCCAGACCTTCAGAGCAGCAAAGATCAGATAATAGGGCAGGGCCTCTTCGGTGCTGTCGCGGGTTAAAGCCATCCCCAGAGCAGCAGCCTCTCCCGCCAGAAATAAAGTGCCTTTAGGCCACCAGCTGCCAGCATAGGCATGTCCCAGGGAAGGGATAGCCAGACTGCGAAGGGTGGCTTCAGATCCCGATTTTTTATCCAGCAGATCTATTCTTCTTTCCGCAGGCTCCAGATACTGCAGTTCCCAGTAAGCATCGGTGCCGAAAAGTTCGCTGTTCTCTTCCAGATAATCCACAACCTTGCGACCCCCGGTATCTGCAGCTGTCACCTCAGCCCCAGCCTCCAGCAGAGTAAAAATTACCGCTTCACTGCTGGTATTGGCTGCTGCCAGCATTAAGGGGGTTAGATTGCGGTAGGTGTTCTCAGGGTTAACTTCTGCACCAGCTTCAATTAATATCTGCAAAATTTCACTGCTGTCAGTATTTTCAGCTGCCAGCAGCAGGGGCGTATACCTATCTTTATTTAAAACATTGGGGTCAGCTCCACCCCCAAGCAGCAGATTTATCGTTCGGCTGTCAGGTCTGGCAGTCTTAAGAGCCAGGTGAAGGGGGGTATTATTATTTTTATCACCAGAATTAATCTCAACATTTAACTCAATCAGCTTCCCGATAATATTTCCTGGCATTCTGTTTATAACAGCCAGATGGAGAGCATTTCTTTCATTTCTGTCGACAGTATTTACTACCGCCCCCTGATTTGCCAGAAATTCCAGCATAGCAGGATTGCTATTAAAGGAGGCAGCCTGGAGAAAAGCTGTCCGCCCTTGATTATCGATTGCCTCCAGCTCGGCCTCAGATCTCAGCAGCCTATCCAGAATTCCCGGGGTACGATTGCTGGCTGCTGCTGACATCAGCGGTGTTATACCCTCTTTATCTCTGGTATTTACCCGGGCCCGCTGTTCCAGCAAATAACCTGCCACCCGTTCCTGCCCTCTAGCAGCCGCCAGATGGAGTGGGGTTCGGCCCTGATCATTCATGGCATTGACTGCAGCCCCGGCTCTAACCACAGATCTAATCTGGTCAAGCTCTGCTCCCTTTTCAATGAGAAGATGGAGAATGGTCTGGCCCTGATTATCACGCTGATCGACCCGGGCGCCATTTCTTAAAAGAATATCAAACTTCTCCCGGGAACTGCTTTCCAGGGCAGCCATCAGAGGGGTTGTGCCATCACCAGTAATAATATTAACTGCCCCTCCCTTTACTATCAGATTTCTTAAGACTGAAGGATTGGAGTTATATCTGGCAGCCAGATAAAGGGCTGTCCGACCCTTATTATCTCTGGCTTCCAGCACTGCCCCATAATCCAGCAGCAGAGTTATTACATAGGGTTCCCGGTTGCTGGCTGCTGCCAGCATCAAAGGGGTCTCCCCCCGTCCGGTTCGTTGGTTGACATCAGCTCCTTCTTCCAGCGCTTCTCTAATCTCCTCCAAACTTCCTGTTCTTGCCAGCTCAAAAAAGTCAGCAGCCTGAAGCTTACCGCCCTGAAAAGAAAAAACAAGCAAAAAGATAATAAATAATAGCAAGAAATCTCTGGATTTCATCCTGCCTGCCTCCCGCTCTCCTGTTTGGATCCCCTCATCTGTTGGGATCCCTTCTGTTTGAATCCTCTCATTTGTTTGGATCCCCTCATTTGTCTGAATCCTCTCAGGAATTATTTGCCTCATATGCTTCAATTATACCAGTTTAATTATACACCATTAATTCGATTTCTACAATATATGGTCCCCTATATGGTCCCCTTGCGAAAAGTCATTTTACTGGCAATTTGATTGACAGGATGACAGATATGACGGGGATTAAAATTTTGAAATTTTGATAATATCGACTTTATGCAGTGTACTCATATTTTAAGGACTGCAAAAAAGATAATTAAAAGAATAAAGCAGGAACTTAAAATTTTTCTGGGAAGTTAATATAAAGCAGATTATTACAACCAGTAAATGCATTCAACTAACAAATTCAGACAACCAGCAAGTTTATAACAAGCAAGTTTATAAAACCAACAAATCCAGAAGATTTCGGAGGTTTTGCTGCAGTGAAAAAATTAGAAAAAAGTTTTTCTTATGGTAAACCCAGATTCCGGTATCGGGGATATAAACCATTGATTTTAATCAGCAGATGCTTGAACTTTCAGAACTGCCGCTATGATGGCAGCCGTATATTCTGTGCTCCGGCAGAAATTTTAAAAAAGTGGCTGGCTTATAGAACAGTCTGCCCGGAAAGTGATATCGGCCTTCCTTCACCCCGGCCACCGCTTAATCTGATTAAAACTTCCCGTCAGGGCTGGCTGGTCAGTCACCCTGATGCACAAAATTTTTTCCAGCAGCAGCTGCGCACAAAATCCCGCAGGTATCTGCGGGAGAATGCCTCAGTCCAGGGCCTTATTTTAAAGGAAAAGTCACCCAGCTGCGGAATTGCCGGCTGCAAATATTATCATCCCGGGAACAGCAGTCCGAGGGGGCGGACAGCCGGTCTGCTGACCCGGGAGGCCAGAAAACTGCTGCCCCGGGCTGCTCTAATCAGCGCTGAAAACCTGAAAAATCCGGAAATACTCTTTTATTTTCTGGTTAAAGTCTATACCTGGCGGCGCTGGGAAAACCTGAGAAGGTCTTATTCCCCAGCTGCTCTGCAGGTATTTCAGGCCAGGCACAAGCTGTTATTTTTAGGCTTCAACCGGCAGCTGGTTGACGAAATGGGCAGGATTATCGCTGCTCAAAAAGACTATAACCAGAACCAGCTTATCGCCTGCTATGAAAAACTGCTGGATAATTTGCTGCAGCAAAAACTAACCAGAGGCTGCTGGATAAATGTCCTCCTTCACGGCTTTGGTCACCTGTCTGGCTCCCTTAACAAGGAGGAGAAAAAAGAATTCAGACGGCTGATACAGAAATTCAAAAAGGGTGAAACAAGCTATTGGTCGCTGCATAACTGGCTGGAATCTCAATCCCGGGAAAGGGATATTACCTATCTTTTAAATCAGAAATTTCTTTTCCCATATCCTCCAGGAATAAACAACGAGCTGGCCACCATCGATTTACTTCCTGACCCTTTTGAAACTGCCATAAACCACCAGAAATAATATCAAAATTGAATTGATTAAACATCATAAGATAAAAAAATTCAGGCAAAAAAACACCCGGCTGATAAAAGCCGGGTGTTCTTACTATTCCCTGTTTTAAAACCTTATATTAATCCTTATAGTTAAACTGTTCAGTCCTATATATAGTTTTATAGTAAAAAATATTCTTATCTTTTCCAGTCATTTTTTAGCCAGTAAAGGTCTGATAAAGACCAACTAACATTATAATCGCAATTGCTATAGGGACAACTATTTTGATCATAAAGCCGTACCAGGCACCAACGTTAATCGAACCTTCCACCCTGTTGGCCTCATCCTGGAGATTTCGGGCTTGCCAGACATAGCCGGCAAAGATGGCAGTTAGCAGGCCTCCCAGCGGCAGGAAGATACTGTTGGCAAACCAGTCATAGGTATCCAGTACATCCATACCCAAAAATTCAAAGCCATCCCAGGTGCTGTATCCCAGAACCGGCGGGATACCAACCAGGAAAATTATAGCACCTAGAACAATGGCGGCTTTCTTTCTGGCCCAGCCATGTTCGTCAACTATCCAGGCAACCACAACCTCCAGCAAAGAAATTGCTGAGGTTAAGGCTGCAATAGAGAGCAGCAGGAAGAACAGAAATCCAAAAAGTGAACCTAAGGGCATTTCTGCAAAAACGGCCGGCAGTGTAATAAAGGTCAGGCCCGGTCCGGCATCCGGAGTAAGGCCAAGGGCAAAAACTGCCGGGAAAATTGCAAATCCTGCCAGAATGGCAATGACGGTATCCAGACCAACAACCCAGGCAGCATTGTCTCCAATGGTGTCCTGATCTGATAAATAGCTGCCATATGTAATTATGGCTCCCATACCAAGACTGAGAGTGAAAAATGCCTGAGCAATAGCATCGTTAAAAGTTATCGCTGTCACTGCTCCGAAATCAGGACGGAGATAAAAGGATAATCCTTCGGCAGCTCCCTCCAGGGTCAGAGCCCGAACTATTAATACAAACAAAAGTACAAATAGAATCGGCATCAGGGTTTTAACAGCTCTTTGAATACCTTTAACCACCCCGGAAGCAATAATGCCAATGGTCAAAATCATAAAGACAGCATGCCAGAAAATCGGGACTCCCACCCCGGTTATGTGACCGACAAATACATCAGCAAAATCCATATCAGGTGTGAATCCGGAAATGGCCCGGAAAATATAGGAAAGCGACCAACCAGCAACAACAGAATAATAACTCAGAATCACAAAACCGGTAAAGACACCCAGTGCTCCAACAAGCCACCAGGGAGTTTTCGGAGCAAGTGACTTAAAAGCACCCACGGGATTACGCTGGGTTTTCCTACCTAGAGTCATTTCAGTAATCATAACAGGGTAGCCAATAAAAATAATTGCGATTAGATAAATAATTAGAAACGCTGCCCCACCCTGAGTTCCTGTGACATAAGGAAAACGCCAGATATTTCCTAAACCAACTGCAGAACCGGCAGCAGCTAGAATAAAGCCCAGCCGGGTTGTCCAGTGCTCCCTCGGTTGTAGATCATTGTTGTTCATTCTCATTCCTCCTCTACTTTAAGGTTTTAAAGGGAAATAGTAAGATTATAAAAAATTATACAACTTTATGTTAATTATGTCAAGCTGAAATTATTTTTTATCAATCTCCGTCTGTCTGGGGTAACATAAAAATTTAACTCTAATTTATTCAAATTACACTAATTTATTCAAATTACATTTAGAT
>SLJX01000102.1 GCA_007134885.1 Halanaerobiaceae bacterium | reverse complement strand
TCCTGTTTACCATATATCTTGTTTAACTTTGATAAGAATGATAAAATATAAATAGATGAGTGATAAGTAATCTGGATTGCCATTATTGCCATACCAAAGAAAGAAGGCTTTTATATTGTTTCAGCATATCATTACAGAGGGGGCCTGTTAATAATGGGCCTGTTTTTGTTTTAATTATCCTAATCCTGGTGGTGAAATAGTTATGAAATTTAAAAGCGGATTTATTGCCCTGGTTCCCGACAGTGATCCTGAAGAACACAGATGCAGTCTGGAGACCTCCTGTTATGAGTTTAAGGCCAGGCTGGTTAGAAATCAGAAAGAGGCTGTTGCCGCGGGCAAAGAACTGGCTGAAAAGGAAGGCCTTCACTCTCTCATTTTATGTCCCGGTTTTACTCATGAGCAGATTGCTGAAATTTCCCGGGCAGTTGGAGATGAAGCTGGGGTTGCGGTGGCCAGAGGAGATGGTCCCAGCAGCAAAATAGCCGGTCAGGCCATCAGAGAAGCTGGCTGGGGTGATAACACATGAAAGTCTATACCAGGACCGGTGATAAGGGTAATACCAGCCTGTATGATGGCACCAGGGTTCCTAAGGACTCCGCCCGGGTTGAGAGCTATGGCACTCTAGATGAACTGAATTCCCAGCTGGGGCTGGCCAGAAGTTTAATTGCTGATGAGAATATTTCCCGGATTATTTTTCGGGTGCAGCGGGAGCTATTTGATGTTGCCGGGGAACTGGCTACCAGTGATCCCGAGGAGTTTCCCGAAAAGATAAGCGAAGCAGAGGTGGAGCAGCTGGAAAGCGACATAGACAGTTTTCTGGACTCCATGAACAAAAAGGAAAAATCCAGATTCATTGTCCCCGGCAGCAGCCAGGCCAGTGCTGCCCTCCATGTAGCCAGGACTATCTGCCGTCGGGCTGAAAGAAGAACAATAACTTTGACCGGAGAAGCAGAGATCAGAGAGATTATCCTGAAATATATAAACAGGCTCTCTGATTTAATCTACACATTAGCCCGTTATACTGAGGTAAAACTGGATTATGTTGAATTTGAAAAAGAAGAATAGTTGAAGAATAGTTAAACAAATATCTTTGATACCTCAATTCTGCTTATGACTTGCCCCGTTTTCCAGGCTGGCCAAATTATATTGGAAAAAAGAAGGTATTTTATCACCTGTGGCTAATTATATAAATAAGCAAAAATGTTATTTTTTGCGAAGCAGCGATAGTAAAATAGCAATAGAAAAAGCAGTAACAGTAAAAACAGCAATAGTAAAAGAAGTAATATTAAAAGCAGTAATAGTAAAGGCAGTAATAGAAAAGTAGTAATAAGAAAACTGCAATAGAAAAATTATTTTTGAGATAGCAATAAATAAAGTGTCCCGGATAGCCGGGTTATTAATCTTTACCTTACAGGAGTGATAAAATGGATGATCTTGATGCAGTTGCTGCAATTGAAGGACGCCGCAGCATTCGCAAATTTAAGCCAGAACCGGTTGCCCGTCCACTGCTGGAAGAGTTACTTACCTTGGCTGGATGCGCTCCGTCCTGTGAAAATAATCAGCCCTGGAAGTTCGTGGTGCTCGAGGGCCAGATTAAGGATGAAGTAATAGAAGTAATCCATGATAAAGCAACCAGCTTAAAAAAGGATGAAGTGGCCATCGGTTCCTGCCTGGAAAATGTCCGCAGTATGAGGCAGTCACCTGCTATTGTAATGGTTTATCGGATTAACTCGGAAGAAGATGAGGAAATTGAACTTCCTTCTTACCGAGGAGATATAACTGATGCTCTTTCCATTGGTGCAGCTATTGAGAATTTTCTGGTGGCAGCTACTGCCAAGGGGCTAGGAACCCTCTGGATCAGGGATGTACTGCTGGCTGAAGAGGAAATTAATGAGATTATCGAGGAAGAGGGCAGGTTGATGTCAGCTCTGGCAGTTGGCCATGCTGTGGAACAGCCTGATTCTCTGGAACGGAAACCTCTCAAAGAATTCGTAAGCTGGCGGGAGTGATACAGGTTTCATCCAGGGAGCAATGAGTAATCAGTTAAAGGGATCAAAGAAAGGGATCAAAGATAGTGATTAATGAAAGTGAACCAAGAAAGTGATCAACAAAAGGAATTAATGACGGGGATCAAAAAAAGGATCAAAAATGAGTATTAATCTTAGGGATCAAAGAAAAGGAACTAACAAAGTGATTTCCACTGAGAATTAACGATGAATATCAAAAAAAGGATCAAAAATGAACATTAATCACTGTGATCAAAAGAAAAGGGTCTAAGAAAGTGATCTTCGATGAAAATTAATCAGAGAGATTAAAGTAAGGGCTCAAAGGATCAAAAAAAAGATCAAAAAAGAATCAAAAAAGAATCAAAGAAATAATCAAAGAAAAATTTATTAAGTCATAAACTGATTATGAGATTTTCTCCCCTAAATATAAGCAGGGTAAGTTAATTAAAATATTTGTTAACAGAAAAAACCCGCCGTGAAGGGCGGGTTTTACTGTTGACCCCTCAGAAAAAGGCAGATTTAACTTGACAAAAGTGTTTTGGTGTAATATTATGTCACTAGTATACCCAACAGGGGTACTGTATTTAAGTTATAAATTGAGGAAACCCAATAAATAGTTCTGGAGGGGTTTATAATGGCAGAGACAGATAAAATAACCTTAAAGGTTAAAGGTATGACCTGTACCAACTGTTCCAGTACAGTAGAAAAGGCACTGAACAATCTAACAGGTGTGATTTCTGCTAACGTCAATTTCGCCGCCGAGAAGGCCTATGTGGAGTATGATCCGGAAGCAATTTCTCCCCGGGAATTGAAGCAGGCTGTTGATGATTCCGGTTATGAAGCAGTTTTGCCGGAAAAAGATCTGGTTACAGTTCAGTATAGAATTGGAGGAATGACCTGCTCTTCCTGTGTTCAGGAAATAGAGAAAAATTTAAATGTGCTGGAGGGAATTGAGGAAGCCAGCATTAATTTTGCCAGTGAAACAGGCAGGATCAAATATGATCCTGAAGTACTTCGTTCAACAAAAATAAAGGAGTTGATCGAGCAGACCGGCTATCAGGTTGAGCAGCTTACCGAGGATGGTGAGGACCGCCAGGACTGGGAAGAGGAAAAGGTTTCCCGGGCCTTTCGCCGAATGCTTTTCGGGATTGGTTTTGCAGCTCCGATAATGGTTTTGATGATGATCAATATGTTTGTGGTAGAGATACCCTATTACTTTCAGCTAATGCTGATTCTGGGGTTCCCTCCAATATTTATTGCCGGTCGGGATACTCATAAAGCTACCCTGCAGGCTCTGAAAAATCTTAATCCCAATATGGATACTCTGGTAACCATGGGCTCTGCAATACCCTATCTGCTGTCCTTTCTCGGCTTAATCTGGCCGATTACTTCTTTTGTGGAAATGGCTGCCTCCATCATGGCCTTTCATCTGATAGGCAAATATCTTGAGACCAAGGCCAAGGGCAGGGCTTCACAGGCTATAAAACGCCTGCTGGAGCTGGAAGCCCGGACCGCCCGGGTTTTAATCGATGGGGAAGAGCAGGAGGTGCCCATCGAGGATGTCCAGGTTGGTGATGTGGTGGTGGTTAAACCGGGAGAAAAAATACCCACCGACGGTGTGGTAATCTCAGGCTCCAGTACTGTCGACGAATCGATGGCCACTGGAGAATCCATCCCGGTGGAGAGAGGTGAAGGTGATGAAGTAATCGGCTCCACTATCAACAAGCAGGGCAGACTTCAGGTGAAGACAACCAGGGTAGGCCAGGACACCTTTCTTTCCCAGGTTATCAAAATGGTTGAGGAAGCTCAGGGTTCCAAGGTGCCGATTCAGGAGTTTGCTGATCGGGTAACCGGTTTCTTTGTTCCGGTGGTAATTACTATCGCTGTCTCAGCCTTCATTCTCTGGATGCTCTTTCCCGAATTCTTTGTCGGTATAGTGGCATATTTCAACTTTCCCTGGAGCGCCACCGGTCTGCCTCAGATTTCTCTGGCCATTCTGGCCACTATTGCTGTTCTGGTAATATCCTGTCCCTGTGCCCTGGGACTGGCTACTCCGACAGCCATCATGGTAGGCAGCGGCAAGGGAGCGGAGAAGGGTGTTTTAATCCGCAAGGGAGAAGCTATTCAGACTCTAAAGGATATAGATATCATTGCTTTTGACAAAACCGGGACCCTCACCAAAGGGGAGCCAGAGGTTACCGATGTTATTACCTCCAATGATTTCAGCGCCGAAGAGTTGATTTTTCTCAGTGCCAGCCTGGAAGCTGCTTCCGAGCATCCTCTGGGGGAAGCCATCGTCAAATATGCCCGGGAGGAAAAGAGCCTGGAGCTTGATGAGGTTGAAGAGTTTTCCTCCCACACCGGGAGAGGAGTTCAGGGTCAGGTATCCGGCAAATCAATTCTGGCAGGAAGCCGCCGGCTGCTGGCTGATAATAAAATCGATTATGATAACTTAGAGCAGCAGCTGGAAAGCCTTGAAGCCGAGGGCAAGACCGCCATGCTGGTTGCAGTGGAAGGGGAACTGGCAGGCATTGTTGCAGTGGCAGATACCCTGAAAGAAGACTCCCGCCAGGCTGTTGGCGAACTGGAAAAGATGGGCATAAAAACTGCCATGATCACCGGCGATAATTCCCGCACAGCTAAGGCTATTGCCGAAAAGGTTGGAATCAGCCGGGTCCTGGCTGATGTCATGCCTGACGGCAAGGTTAAGGAAATCAAAAAACTTCAGCAGGAATATCAAACTGTAGCCATGGTTGGCGATGGCATCAATGATGCTCCGGCTTTAAAACAGGCCAATGTGGGGATTGCCATCGGTACAGGAACCGATATTGCCATCGAAGCTGCTGACATTACCCTGGTACGGGGCGATCTCAGTTCTGTCATCTCGGCAGTCAAGCTCTCCCGGGCCATTTTCCGTAAGATCAAACAGAATTACTTCTGGGCCTGGTTTTACAATGGTATCGCCATTCCGGCAGCCTTCTTTGGCCTGATCCATCCCATAATTGGGGCGATTGCCATGTTTACCAGCTCAATAAATGTGGTTTTAAACTCCACCCGTCTTAGAAAAGCTAATATAGATCCAGCTTATCTTTAAATTTTCACTACCAATTGATCCTACACTATTTTTAAAGCTAAACTACCATTGAAGCTAAACTACTATTAAAGCTTAACTGCCATTAAATCTTAACAATTTTTAACTCTTAACTAACTTTTAACTTTAACTATCTTTAAACCTCAACTATCTTAAAAACCTTAACTATCTTTAAGTCTTAACGATCTTAAAAACTTAACTACCTTTAAGTCTTAACTTTCTTAAAAAACTTAACTACCTTTCAACCTTAACCATCTTTAAATCTTAATAATTTTAATATTAATTTTTAGACACACCCTTCTGATTTTTATATCAGGAGGGATTTTCTCTCTCAAATCAAGTTATTTTTTTCACCTTTGCAGAAGGAAACAGGCAGCTGGTATCGAATTAATATATGTAGGTTATTTTCCTGTTTCGTTGTTGCTTTTATGTTGGTACTTTTATGTTGGTGGCGGGCAAAATATATTTTTTTCAGAGAGAATAATCAATTCAACCATGGAGGTTAATCAATTCAACAGAAAATTCATATAAGATAGACAGGACACTCAAAGGTTCTGGCCCGTAAACCAAATATTTGGCTGCTTTTGCGAAATTAATTCCCTGGTCATTTTACATTATGAAATTAATTCTCAGGTAAATTTCTTTTACATGCAGGTAATTTTCTTTTACGTGCAGAAAAAGTATGTGTAATGTGTCTGAAAATTTCATATGTATAAAATGTCGGAAAACCTCAAAATTTTACTTTCATTAAATTTTAGTCAGCAAGAAAATAGGTCTGGAGCACTTTAAATTTGCCCGGCTCTTAATAGCTTCCCGGTTCTAAAATGCATAAATTAGAAACAATTACAGCAGATACGGCAGAAAAAATTAAACAAATAAGCTGGAGGTTGATGGTATGGCTCCTCGAAACTTAATAATTTTCACCCTGGTGGTCATTATTTTAATTGCCGGAGGTTTATTAATTAACAATTTAGGAGGTTCTTCTCCCTATTATTACACGGTTGGTGAGGTGCTGTCAGAGGATTTTTCTGTAGAGAGGAATTTCAGAGTGGCCGGCCTGCTGGATTTTGACAGTGTGCAGCAGCAGGGCGATGAACTGAGTTTTCAGGTGATGGACAGTGCCAGAGAGAAATCTCTGCCGGTTGTTTATCAGGGAACTAAACCAGAAGGATTTGGTGAACAATCCGAGCTGATTGTTGAAGGTAGTTATCAGCAGGAACACCTGCAGGCAGAGAAAATTTTACTGCAGTGCCCCTCCCAGTATCGGGAAAAACTGGAGGAAGAATAGAATGAAATGAAAATTAGTAAGATAAGAATAGAAAGAAATGAACAGTGGGAAAAGGAAGAATAGGAAGAGATGAAGTAAGAACAATAATAAAAAGAAAAACGCGAGTAAAGAATAGAGGAAGAATAAAAAGAAGCCCCCTCACGGGGGCTTCTTAGAAGTTATATTTGTTATCTTCAGCATAACATGAGCATAACATTCCGGATTAAATGTTCTAGATGAAACTCCTTAGAATATGAGAGATTAACGTCAGATATTCATTAAATTAGCTGGCCTTAATAGCCTTAAAACAGATGACCTTTAATTCAGGTAACCTTTAATTCAGGTAACCCTTCAGCTTTTTAATTCTGGTAGGATGACGGAGCTTTCTCATAGCTTTAGCCTGAATCTGACGGATTCTTTCCCGGGTTACTCCAAACTCCCGGCCGACTTCTTCCAGAGTGCGGGGACGGCCATCTTCAATGCCAAAACGCAGCTCCAGTACCCGCTTTTCCCTATCGGTCAGGCTGTCCAGCACTTCATCCAACTCATCTTTGAGCAGTTTGATGGAGGCGGCAGCGTCCGGGTCAGGAGTTTCTTCATCGGCGATGAAATCACCCAGATTGCTGTCTTCTTCTTCGCCAATAGGAGAGTCCAGCGAAACAGGCTGTTGATTCTGGGCAATCTCCATTATTTCTTCAACTTTTTCTGGGGAGAGATCCATCTCTTCACTGATCTCTTCGGCAGTGGGATCTCGATCCAGTTCCTTATGCAGACGGCGCTTTATTCTTTTCATCTTATTTATAGTTTCTACCATATGCACCGGAATTCTGATCGTCCTGGCCTGATCTGCCAGAGCCCGTGTGATAGCCTGTCTGATCCACCAGGTGGCATAGGTGCTGAATTTGTAGCCCTTCCGGTAATCAAATTTCTCCACAGCCTTCATTAAACCTTTATTGCCTTCCTGAATCAGATCCAGAAAAGACATGCCCTGGCCGATGTATTTTTTAGCGATGCTGACCACCAGCCGGAGATTAGCTTCAATTAAATGCTGCCTGGCTTCATGATCTCCCTCTTCCATGCGCTTGGCCAGATCAACCTCTTCTTCAGCTGTTAAGAGGTCCACCCTGCCCATTTCTTTTAAATACATCCGAACTGGATCATCAATTCCGGCGTCGGCAGGAACATCAAAATCAATTTCATCATCAAGGTCTTCATCATCAAGATCCTCGTCATCTTCAAGATTGCTGTCCGTATTTTTCTTAACCTCTATATCCATGTCTTCGAAGATCTTGACTACTTCTCTCATTTCCTCTGAGCTTAATTCTATATCGAGAGAGTTCTTAATTTCTTTAAAACTAATTTCTCCCTCTTCGCTGGCTCGATCAAGCAGATCCTTAACCTGATCTCTTTGAAAGTTTTCAACCTTTTCTTCCAGCATATCAAACACCTCCTTAAAAAACTGATACCAAAAGATAAGAGCTTGAATAAAAAATTAAACTGTATCCTGAAATGGAAGCCTTTAACTGTCAAATTAAATTAATATAAACAAAAATGTATAATCATTACCTGAGCCAACCACCTTTACCTGACACAATTAAAAAATTATACTATAAAGAGGCAGCTTTGTCAAGGAAAAACCAAGAAAAAACCTGGATTTTTCCGGTTTTTTCTTTGAATGTTCTTTGCAATTTTCTTTTCAATGATCTTTTCAATGACCTTTACAATATTCTTAGCAATGCTCTTTGCAAGGTTTATTGGTACAGTTTCCCTTGATTTGATTTTCTCGATCTACTGCATTTTTCCTTTTTCGATTTTCCTTTTATCGATTTACCCTGATTTACCCTGATTTTCTCTGATTCTTTCCTTCTGATTCTCTCCTTTTGATTTTCTCCTTCTGATTCCTTCCTGCTGTTATCCTTTGCTGTTTTTTATATGCTGAATTCTTATGCCCATAATACTAACATAAAAAATAGCAATGATGCAAATGATTCAGCAAAATTTGATACATTTTTCAATTTTAGCTGTTTTTCTGTTATAATAAAGTATAAGATTTCTTTGTTCAGGAGGTGTAATTGATGCCAACCTATAATTATAAATGTAAAGATTGCGGACGGAGGTTCAGCCTGGAGCTGACTTTAGCAGAGAAGGAAAGCTGTCAGCCGGAATGCCCGGATTGTCAGAGCTGCAATGTTTTTCAAACTTTTAACCGGGTTGGAGTGCTGGGAGGCAGCAAGTCCGGCGGTGTTTCAGGCTGCAGTGCTTCAAGCTGTCCCTCCAGCTGCAGAAGCTGTGATTGATCTGTAACAGTAATATTTTTATGGCCAATATTAAAGGAGGAAGATAATTTTGTCAGCCAAAAATCAGGAAATAATTGATCTGCGAAGTGATACGGTAACCCGGCCCACACCTGAAATGAGAAAGGCGATGTCTGAAGCCGAAGTGGGTGATGATGTTTATCAGGAAGATCCAACAGTTAAAAAGCTTGAATCTTTAACTGCAGAAATTCTGGGGAAGGAGGCGGCACTATTTTTTCCCAGTGGGACCATGGCAAATCAGGCAGCAGTTCTAACCCATACAACTCCAGGAGATGAGGTAATCCTGGGGGCTAACAGTCACATATATTTTTATGAAGTAGGTGGCCTGGCAAGACTCAGCGGAGTTCAGGCCCGAACTCTGCCGGAAAGGAGGGGCTGCCCTGAGCCTGAAGATATAGCAGCAGCTGTTCGGG
>SLJX01000088.1 GCA_007134885.1 Halanaerobiaceae bacterium | reverse complement strand
TTGACTGGAAGAGAGATTTTTCACTGGTGAGGACCCCGGACAATCTTTCTCTGGCAATTGGGAAAGAGGGGCCAGCAGCAGGAAAAAGAGAGTTTTCTCATTATCATCTTCTAACTGCTGTTGCTAACCCTGCCAGCGGCCGGCCTTTGTTAAATATAAGTAATAAATTGCTGGAAAGATTAGAATTAGATTCTGAGATATCTGTGCTTAATATAATTGAAATTCCAGAACAGCTGCCTCTAAGGTCGGCAAAAGAAAGAGAGGGTTTCATGCAAGAAAGAAAGGAGACCCAGGCTGAATTATTCCAGCTGGTTCAGAAAATTTCAGCTGAAACCGGGACGATGATTCAACCCCGGGTAAAATATTCCCGGAATAAATTCAGAACAATTATCAATACTATCAAAAATGAACAGGTGGATTTCCTGATGCTGGGCTGGCACGGCAGAATGAATATTTCCAAGATCTCAAGAAGTCTGGTGGGACAGCTGGTTAGAAAGGCCCCCTGTAAGGTCGGGGTTTTAAAGAACAGAGGTCTGGATCAGATCTGCAACATTCTTGTGCCCTTCAGGGGAAGTGAACATGCAGAGTATGGTCTTGAACTGGCCAATGATTTTGCCGGTTCAGAAGAATGCAAGATAACAATTTTAAGGGTTATTAATCCCGGGGCAGATAGAGATAAAGAATATGCCAGAGCAGAAAAAGAGGTCAGGAAAATTCTGCCGGATGATTCCAGGGCCAGTGTCACCAGGGCCAATATCGAAATTAAAATCATTGAAAATGAAATAATAGCCGATGGAATTATCGAGGAAACAGAACAAAAAGATTATGATCTGGTAATCATCGGAGCTTCTCAGGAATGGCGGCTGAAAAATATGCTCTTCGGTTCGATACCTGATGTAATCGCAGATAGAGCCAGAAGTTCGGTTTTGATGGTGAGGACTTTTGATAAAAAGATTTCCCGGGAAGTTAAAAAGGTGGTCAAAGAGGAGGAGAAGAAAGACGGGAAAAACCAGGAACCAGAGAAGATATAGCTGTTGCAGCAGAAATTATATCAGCCGGGTTAATTTTTACGGCCGGGTTAAATTTTACGGCTGGGTTAAATTTTGAAGTTGGATTTTTATTTCAGCTGGGCAAATTTTATGCTTGGGGTTACGCTTTGGTGTCTTTGGGTTAATTTTAAATGTTGCTGAAATAACTATATCTCAGGACTTGGTTTTTAGGACTGGAATTAGCTGGTTTTATCGAAAATTACAGCTGGATATTTATTTTGAGAAAATGCGCCCCGGGATTTATTATCCCGGGGTTTGTCTATCCGGGACCCGTTCCGGGAGTTTTTGCAGGAGAATAATTGGCAGGTGTTGAATTTAATCAGCAGAGGTTGAGAAAGAGTGTGCGGCAAATGTTGAAAAAATGCGAAAAAGCTTGAAAAAAGGCGAGGAACCCGGTACCGACCAAAATTGCTCCCGCCACCAAAAACAGCGGGAGAACTGGAAAAAAGGCGAGGAACCCGGCACCACCATATTCGAAAGGAATGACGGTACCACCATATTCGAAAGGAATGATGCAGGTTGAAAAAAGAAAAGATCTTATCAAGAATTGAGAAGTCATTCAGGAAAACTGTTCAGAAGGATGAGAAGGTGAGAAATGCCTATCTGCTGGTTGAGTCAGACAAGCTGGGGGTTCAGGTGAAACTGGCTGAGGGCTCCACAGGCGATTTTCCTGCTGATGTTAAGCAGCCCAATTACCTGGCCAGTGCAGGCAAAATATTTACTTCCACAATTATCGGTATTTTGTATGAGGAGGGCAGGATTTCTTTCAATGATAGTATTACTCAATATTTAGAGCAGGATTTGCTGGCCGGTCTTCATGTTTATCAGGGCAGAGATTATTCGGAGGATATTAAAGTTAAACATTTACTGAAACATACTTCAGGACTTGACGATTATTTTTGGCCGCTGGTGGAAAAATTAATTGCAAATCCTGAGTTTGAAATTACCACCAGGGAAGCATTTGCCTGGGGTAAGGAGCAGCTTGAACCGGCAGCTCCTCCCGGGGAGAAGTTTAAATATACCGATACGAATTATCATCTGCTGGGGTTTATTATTGAAGAAATTACCGGATTAGAGTTTCATCAAGCCCTGAGTAAATATATCTTCCAGCCGCTGGCCTTAAAGGAATCATATATGCTGGGTTTTTCAGCTCCGCAGGAAGAATTGGATTATCCCATGGCAGATTTTTATTTTGAGGGAAGGAAAATTCAGAACTATGAGACCTATGGTAATATTGATTATGCAGGAGGAGGGGTGGTTGCTCCCCTGGATGACTGGCTTAAATTCATGAAGGCTCTGGTGAACCATGAAATCATCTCTGCTGAAACTTTAGAAATTATGAAACAGGATAAATCCAAGTTTCGGCAGGGGATTGATTACGGCTACGGTATCTGGCAGATTAAAACAATCCCGATAATTATGCCTAAAAAACTTAATGCCTGGGGGGTTGTGGGGGTAACTGGTTCCTTTTTGTTCTACCATCCGTTGACTGAAAGCTATGTAATAGGAAGTTTTCATGAGTCCTCATATGAAAGTAAGGCTGTCCGTTTTATGCTGCTGAAGGTGCTTAAACAGTTAGCAAAACTGACATAGCTGTTTGAATTGCAGTAATATTTAATATTAAGAGATTTATGAAAACCTGCAGGGGTATTAGTGTCAAAAGCTTTCTGAAAAACCGGGATGAAAGGTAATAATAAGAGATCTATGACAAAACGGGATTAAAGACCGGGGGGAGACAATGCAGGGATACGTTGAATTTATTGAGAAGAATCGCAAATTGCTGTATGTTATTCTGGTGGGTTTGATTCTGCTGGCCGGGACCGGGATCCGCCGGATAGATATTGATACTGATTTTACTCTCTTTATGCCCGGCAGATCGGAATATAAAGAAACGCTGGAGGAAATGAATGAAACCTTTGACACCTCGGAGCAGCTGACCATTCTGGTGGAAACTGAGGAGAGTTTGTCTCTTTCGCTATTGCAAAACTTCAGGGAGCTGCAAAAATATTTAACCGAGCTGGAGAGGACAGAGTTTATTACCGGGCCTGCCCCTGGAACTATCGGAATGGGGGCAGCCCGGATTGATCTGGATACTCTGGGGGATCAGGATTTAGAGCAAATTCAAGAATACTATAATAATTTAGGTGAATTATCTCCTGTTATTCATCAGGAAGGATTTACCTATGCCACATTCACTATTTTTCCCGGTGAGGGTTTTGGAATTCAAGAGATAAACCAAATTGAAGACTTTTTAAAGGATGAAGGACTGGATTATTATCTGACCGGCAATGTTTATCTCCAGCATAAAATAATTGATTATATAACCTCCATACTGATTTTTCTGCCTCCTCTGGCAATTCTGCTGCTGATTCTGGTGTTCAAAACTCAGATGGGAACCTTTAAAGCCACCCTGATAGCCTTACTACCGGCTATTATTGGAGCTCAGTGGACAATGGGAATTATTGGCTTAAGCGGGCGGGAGGTTTCCATTGTCAGTGTGCTGGCTCCAATTTTCACCATCGTAATCGGCAGTGCGGATGGCCTGCATTTTGTTTCTCATGTTCAGGATGCCAGGGCGGAAGGAGAGGGTAGAAGTGAAAGTGTGGTCAGTACTTTAACAGTTGTCGGCAAGCCGATAATAATAACCACCCTAACTTCCATGCTGGGATTTCTTTCCCTTTTGATCATGGATACAGCGGCCATAAATGATCTGGCAACCTTCGCTGCTTTAGGGATTTTGCTGGCCGGGGTTGTTACCTGGCTGGTGCTGCCGTTAATTTTTACCGGTAAAGTTCGGCTGACAAGACCGGAGACTGTTTACGGCAATAAATTATCATCTTTAATTAAAAATTTCCAGAGGAAAAGAGCAATTGCAGTGCTGATAATTTTGCTGATAATTTCCGGATATGGAGCTACCAGGCTCAATACGGAATTCAACTTTCTCATGGTATACCGGGAGTTTACCGAGGTTTATCAGAGCCATCAAAAAATTATGGAAGTTAATGAAGGGGCTACCCCTGTCTTTGCTTATCTGGAGACTGAGGATGATCCCCTGCATCCCGGGGTTGCCGCCCGGGTATTAACCCTGCAGGATGAGTTGGGTCAAACCGGGTATACCGCCAGTACTATGAGCCCCTACAATTTTATAGCCCGGATTTATGCTCTCAGCAGGGGGCTGGATGAACCCGGCTATCCCGAGCAGGAAATAGAGGTTGACTTTATTTATCTTATGCTGGCCGGGCAGGAAGATATTCCGGTGCATAATTTGCTAAACCGGGATGAAAGGAAGATTAGATTTTTCATCTTTCCGGAGAATCTGCAAAACGCAACTCTGGCCGGAATTGAAAGAGAGATCGTCGATTTTAATGAGCAGAATCCCGATATCAGGGCCCGGGTGACCGGAGCTCAGTACCTGATGAAGGATTTAAATTTAATGATGATTGAGAATCAAAGGAATACCCTGCTCCTAGCCTTTTTGCTGATTTTTCTGATGCTGCTAATATCTCTGAAAATAATCAAATCAGCTGTTATTGCTCTTCTGCCCATTATTTTTACCGTCATTCTGCTGCTGGGCTTTCTGGGGATAAGCGGTATTTCGTTAAATGTCATTACGGCGACAATTTTTAGCATAACCATCGGGGTCGGGGTTGATTATGCCGTTCACTACACCTCGGTCTGGCAGTATTATAAAAATAATGGTCTGAATTCCCGGGAAGCAGTCAGGAGAGCTTATGATTATACCTCCAGGCCCATTCTGGCCAATGCCTTCGGCCTGGCCATAGGTTTAAGTGCTCTTTTTATTTCTCCGATCAGGCTGCATTTATATGTTGCCATTCTGATGTGGGTGGCCATGATGGCAGGCGTGTTTTTCAGTCTCTCCTTTTTGCCCACGGTTTTGAGGGAGCTGGAGTGATATTTTGATCGGGTTGGGGGCCGTGGCTGAGGGCTAGTGAGGGTTTAGGGTTGGTTTGGAAGCTGGTTGAGGTTTTTTGGGACGAGAGGACTGGATTTGGGGGACCGGGTTGGGTGTCTGGTGCTGGTCTGAGGTTTTGTATTGATTTGGTTTTTGTATGGTTTGGTTTAGTATGGATTGAGGGTTGGTGTTGGTTTGAGGTTTTGCCTTGGTTGAGTGGATTGGGGGGGCTGGTGGTAATGGGTAATGGGGTTTGATGGTTGTCGAAAAACAGTGAGAAAGGTGGGAAAAAGGCGAGGAACCCGGTACCGACCAAAATCGCTCCGACGAATTAAAACGGGTGCCTGATATTCACAGGCACCCGTTTAAAAAAGTGGGCAATTGGCAAATAACTCTGCCTAAATAACTATATTTTTAGGGAGATAATTTTTTAAAAATACCATCTGAACTGACAGTAAAAATATTACCTTCATCATCGATGACTATATCTAATATTCCTCCCCTATGTCCTGTATAGTTCCAGATCTCATTTCCCTCTGTATCCAGTTTTCTCACAGTACTATCGGAACTGCCTGTATAAATATTGCCCTGATTGTCCACGGCCAGGGCAGTCACTGAACCATTGTGACCGTCGAAGGTCCATAATCTATGGCCATCTGGATCAATTTTTCTGACTTTGGTATCACGACTGCCGGTAAATACGTTACCCTCTTCGTCAACAGCTAGCGATTTCACTGTTGACCAGTGAATATCGTACCGCCAGATTTCATTGCCCTCAGAATCTATTTTACGCACAGAATTATCTGTGCTGCCGCTGAAAATATTTCCTTCCCTGTCAACCGCCACGGCATTGACAGTGTTATTGTGGCCTTCAAAAGTCCATAATCTATGGCCATCGGGATTAATTTTTCGTACAAAATTATCTCGACTTCCCGTGTAAAGGTTGTTTTCATCGTCTATGGCTACTGAATTAAGTGAAGACCAGTGTCTATCGTAATTCCAGATTTCATTTCCCTGAGGATCTAGTTTTCTGGCCGTGTTATATGTGCTGCCTGCATAAATATATCCGTCTTGATCTACTGTCAAGGAATTAATTACGCCGCGATGAAGTTCAAAATTTTGCAGTATATTACCAGCAGAGTCGAACTTGATAATAGTATTGTCAGTACTTCCCGCATAAATGTTGCCTTCGGCATCTATGGCAAGAGATACAAATGTGAAATCTTCCACTTCATAAGTCCATTCCACCGCTGGAGGGTTATTTTGAGCCAGACTGACACCTGTGCCGGTAAAGATAATAAAGCTTAAAGCAAGTGTTAAAACAAAAAATTGAACTAATTTCTGCTTTATATACCTTTTTCTTTTCATTTTTCTACCTCCTTTAAGATTGAGGCCTGTTTTTTTACCTGACTTTTAAGGTTTTATTTGGCTCTCTTTATATATTATAACAAATTATCGTTTAATAGTCATCCTATTTGTCAAGATATTACAGAAAAACTTCTAATAATCAGGATATTGTTACGGGAGAAATTTATGCCTCCTGAACTTATGTGTTGGTGCGGTTAAGTAGCCTAGCTGCCTGGTGGTTTATTTAGCAGTGTCCGGATCTACAGGAATTTGGATTTAAAGGTAACGGTCTGGTTTAAAGAGTGGTCGGGAAAGGACTTTCTCATCTGCTACTGTTCCGGGGTCTCACAGAAGAATATCAGGAAAGCTGGGGCTAGCGGCAAAAAGACAAGCTTCGAGATTATAAGCTTTGCCAGGCACCGAATTCACGCTTCAATACAAGAAGGAATAAACAACAAGATTAAAGAAATTAAGAGAAGCGTCTTTGGATTCCATGATTTCAACTATTTTTAGCTTTCAAGCTGTAAATCCAGTTTGCTTTTCCGGGAGATAAGAACTAATTTACCAAATGCTGACGAGAAGATCCTAGAATTATAAGCATCATTATTAAACACTGTTTCCCCAAAGATATTGTTCTCTTATCGGGGACTTTTATATTTTCTCCCATTTGAATAAAGCTCGGTAATGAGAAAATCAAAGAAATATGACTCGATTGTGACTCAGATATGACTGCTGGCTGCTATTATTATGATATAATATAATATAGATAATTTTTAGATAATTATGCAGAGAAGAAGGTGAAGATGATGTTTGAAAATCATTTTAAACTTTTTTGGGTTGTAATCATATTGGGTATTTTTTCTTTGCTGTTATCAGGGTGCACAACTTTAGATCTTGAACAATTTACTATTTCTGAGATACTTGACAGGGACAGCGATCCCATTACTACCAGTCTGGACGATGCCCAATATGAGGTCCTATGGCTTGATGATTTTAGACCGGTTGAAACAAAGTCTCTCTTTGAACTGCCCCAGGGTCCTGGCGGAGGATTTTTGCTCCAGTCAGGAGTTTACGAAGGGCGGGTGCAGAGTTACTGTCTTAAGGCGGGAACATATGCTCCCGGAGAGGGCGAGGGTTATATTTACGCCCCACTGAGGGGTAATCAGGCTGATATTGTGGGCAGTATCCTCCGCAATTCAGCAGATCATCCGGAAATATCGCAGAGAGATATACAAAAATTGATCTGGACCATCCAGTCCCGGGCAAAAATTGAAGATTTGCCCCATCGGGAACAAGTTCTGGCGGCCCGCCTGTTAAGTGTCGAGCAGATTCTGATGATAAACCGCAATGCCCTAGATATTATCCCGGCAAGCCTGAGAGAAAGAGCAATGGGTCAGCTGCCCCAAAGCGCTTATCGGGCTCTGGAAGCTGAAAACCACATTAGAGAATTGCTTTCCTCTGCCGAAACAACCTACGACCAGCTGGAGAGGGCTGCCTTTTTAACGGGCATTGTCCCCTGGGGAGAAGGAAGCCGCCAGGTTCCGGCAGGGCGCTGGTCATATCATCCTGATGGTTATTATATAAAATACAACTTGAGTGGATATACAACTGCTGAGGTCACAGTATTTAAGCCCAGACGCATAACAATTGAAAGAGATCATCTAAACAGAATCTCCGCCCTTGCCGATGAATACGGCAACCGTCTGGAAACAGATTATGATGATACAGCACGACCTCTAATAGTTCCCGGTGATGAACGAATTATAGGTTATCGCTTCAGTAAAATCAGATTCATTAGGGTTGACCCCGATAATACTGGAAAATTTGAAGAGTTAGAGATGGATCTGGACGGCTGGACTTATGTGGGGGTTCCCGGGGGCGGGGGTCAGTTTCCCTGGGAGGAGTCAATACGTTTCAGCTTTTTAAATCGCCTGCAGCAGTTATTTGCTGTCAAAGCTTCAGGAGGAGAGGATATTTATGATTATTATTACGAAACTTTCAAGGGAGCCTACGGAAGCTATCAGGAGGCAGTAGAGATGAGAGATTATGTGCGGGACAAAGCCGGACCTCATTCATCTGAAGTGATAGATGACCTGGTCGATATAGATCGTTATAATGATGGCCTCCAAAAGGCCACAAATATTAAGGATATTAAAGGGCGGGGTGACTGGATCAGAGACCATCTCAATATTGTTGTGGATGCCTGGATTTACTGCAGTGATAAAATAGCCACTTTGCTTGGCAGGGGTAGAGGAGAGGAAACCTCCGAAGTGGATCTCACAGATGGTGTGGCAGTACCCGGTAATACTTCCCGGCAGCGTATAGGACTTTCCTCAAGGCCCTCAGAGTAAAGCAGACAATACATTACGCTGGTTATATCGGGCTATGACGGTTGGCTGGATAGGGGCATTTATAAAGGACAGGAAGAACTCATTTCAAATATTCCTGAATTTAAACTATTTTTGCTGCTTTTATCCATGATTTCTATCTCTCTCCGATTATTATGGAGGGAAACACTTTTTCTGCCTTTTTGATTGTTATTATTGCAGTAAATTTGCTGATAAATATATTTATTTTTCTCTGGCTTTTATTTTTCTCTGGCTTATTATATCTTTGCAGGATTACCCTTACTGGATATTTGCCTTTTGTTATCCTCTGACAGCCGCTATCGCAAATTAAAACTCCATTTTTAAAACCAGACCATTAATATTCCTGAAGACCTTTGCTACAATTTTGTGCTGCATTAGGCTTATAATCATAACCAACTGGCAGTATTAAAAAATAATGGCCTGTATTTCCGAAAGGCAGGCAGGAGAGCATCTGATTATTCCTCCTGGCCCATGCTGGCC
>SLJX01000047.1 GCA_007134885.1 Halanaerobiaceae bacterium | reverse complement strand
CGGGAAAGGGTACCGGCCCGCTTTGATTTTGATCCTGTGGAAGATGTCCAGGTGCTGTCACCGATGCGGCGGGGTGAACTGGGGACAGAAAATCTTAATTCCCGGCTTCAGGATATTCTTAATCCGGCTCTGGAGGCTGAAGGACTCTCCTATGGTGGGGTTACCTATCGGGTTAATGATAAGGTTATGCAGGTTAAAAACAACTATGATCTTGATGTCTTTAATGGAGATATTGGACGGATTGTGGCTGTAGACAGAGATGAGTCCCGGCTGAGAATCAATTATGACGGCAGGCTGGTTAATTATGAAAGAACCAATCTGGAGGAGCTGGAACTGGCCTATGCTATTACGGTACATAAATCCCAGGGCTCGGAATATCCGGTGATAGTCTTCCCGATGGTGACCCAGCATTACATCATGCTCCAGAGAAATCTCCTCTATACCGCTCTCACCAGAGGCCGTCAGCTGGCTGTTATTATAGGCAGCAAAAAGGCCCTGGCAATGGCTGTTAATAACGATAAGGTGGAAGAGCGCTACTCTCTGCTGGAAGAAAGGCTGCGGGATTTTAGAAGTGATGAGTCAGACTGATTTTTTAGCTTAGCAACCCATAAATCTGGATAAATCAGGAGGGATAATTGTGAAAAATATTAATTATGATGAATACTTTCAGGAATTTAATAGCTCATTAAGTGATGGAGGTGCTTTTTTAAACGTTAAGAATGGTGAAGAGCTCAACACCATGACTATTGGCTGGGCCACAGTCGGTATAAGCTGGAGCATTCCGGTTATGCTGGTTCTGGTTCGGAAATCCCGCTATACCTATCAGCTGATTGAAAAAGCAGAGGATTTTACAGTCAGCGTTCCCTTGGGAGACAAAATGAAGGATGAGCTGCTTTTCTGCGGTACAGAGTCAGGCCGGGACTATGACAAATTTGCCGAGTGCAATCTGGAGGTTGAAGCTGCCCAGAAAGTAAATACTCCGATTATCAAAGGCTGTGATCTGCATTATGAGTGCAGGATAAAGTATAAGCAGGCTATGAAAGAGGAAAGGGTGGTAACTGAAGAACTGCGGGACTGCTATCCCGGCGGAGACTACCATACCCTTTATTTTGGTAAAATAGTTGCTTCCTATCTGACTGAGTGAGGTTTCTCCCGGAATTTTGCCTCCCTTTGGGTTGAAAGTTTGACAGGTTTGTTATAATTTTATATACTATACTTGAACAATTATTCAAGCTTAGTATATAAAGGAGAGTTAACATGAAGATTACCACCCCCGAGGTCAGACTCAGTTCCAGTATCCTGCAAAATATAAAGGGCAAAACTCTGGAAATTCTCTTTGGGCTGGCACTTTTTCTTGCCGGTATTGTGGCAGGAATCTGGCTGGAACTCTGGCCTGCTGGGTTTAATTTTATTTTGCTAACAGCTGCCTATCTGCTGACAGGCTGGCGCATCATTCGCCAGGCCGGCATTAATATTTCCCGGGGAAAGTTTTTTGATGAAAACTTTCTCATGACTGTTGCTACCCTGGGTGCTTTTGCCCTGGGGGAAATTCCAGAAGCTGTTACAGTTATGCTCTTTTACCGGATCGGAGATTATTTTCAGAATCGGGCTGTCAGCTACTCTAAAAGTTCCATCCGGAATTTACTGGAGATGAATCCCGATAGGGCAAAAATTAAAACCGATGACGGGATTCGAGAAATTAGCGCCGATAATCTCGAGACAGGTGATCTGGCAGTTATTGGCTGCGGTGAGAGAATCCCGGCTGATGGAAAAGTTGTTAAGGGCCGGGCAAATCTTGATACCTCTGCTCTAACCGGAGAAAGTGATCCCCAACCGGTGGCTCCCGGGAGTCAGGTGAAGTCAGGAATGCTGAGCCTGGATGGGAGCCTGGAGGTCGAAATTCAGCAGCGGTCCCGGGATTCGGCAGTGGCCAGAATCATCAAACTGGTTGAGGAAGCAGCAGCCAGAAAAGGCAAAACAGAGAAATTTATTACCAGAATTGCCCGATATTATACACCGCTGGTGATGGCCCTGGCAGTACTGACTGCTCTCCTTCCCCCTCTTCTCGCTCAGGGAAGCTGGCAGACCTGGTTTTATCGCTCTCTGGTTTTTCTGGTTATCTCCTGCCCCTGTGCTCTGGTAATCTCTATCCCTTTAAGTTTTTTTGGGGGAATCGGGGCATCAGCCCGCCAGGGCATATTAATCTCCGGCAGTGATTTTATTGAAAAATTTGCCAAAATTAAAAGGGTAATCTATGATAAAACAGGAACCCTGACCCGGGGGGAGTTTGAACTGGCTGGCATTGAATGCTTTAATGATTTTGCCAGAGAGGATATCTTAAGATATCTGCTGGCTGCCGAACAGTATTCCTCCCACCCGCTGGCCCGGTCTCTCTGTGAGAACAAGAATTTAAGGAAGGAGCTGGAAGAAGAACTGCCGGAAGTTGATTATCTGGAGGAAAAGCCGGGGCAGGGGCTGGAAGCAAAGATTGAAGGGGAAAAAATCTTGGCCGGAAATCGTCATTGGCTGGAGCAGGATCTGGGCTATGATTTTCCCTCCTCTGCCAGGGGAAAAGCAGAAATTCTGCTGGTGATAAATGACCGGCCGGCGGCGCTCCTTTATTTTACCGATGCCCTTAAATCCGGAGCTGAAAAACTTATAACAGCTCTTAAATCAGCGGGAATTACCGGTCAAGCAATCCTGAGTGGAGATAATCAGCACTCTGTTCAGGAGGTGGCTAGCAGCCTGGATCTCGCCTATTATTCCGACCTGATGCCGGAGGATAAACTCTCGCTCCTGGAGAAGTTTCTGGAGGAGGGGGATGCTGCAATAGCCTACCTTGGTGACGGGATTAATGATGCGCCGGTGCTGGCCCGGGCTGATTTAGGGGTGGCAATGGGTGGTTTTGGTTCAGATGCTGCCCTGGAGGCTGCTGACGTTGTGATAATGAACGATGATCCCGGTCAATTTTTAACAGGTTTAAATATTGCCCGAATGACAATGCGGGTAGTCTGGCAGAATATTGTTCTGGCTCTGGGTATTAAGGCCCTGATAATGCTGGCCGGGTTTTTAGGTTTTACCAATCTCTGGCTAGCTGTTTTTGCCGATGTAGGAGTTACAATTCTGGCAGTCTTTAATTCTCTCAGGATTATCTGGAGATATCGTCAAAGGGGTGAGCATCTTGACTGAAAAGAATAAATTAAGAACTGAATGTGCAGCCTGTGAAATTTATAATCCCCATCAAAAGATAGTTGAGCTGCTTAAAGAGCAGGAATTAAGCGAAGAAATTGTTCAGGAACTGGCTGATATTTTTCAGGTGCTGTCCGATCCTACTCGCCTGAAAATAATTGATGCCCTCAGGGAGCAGGAGCTCTGTGTTTGTGATATTCAGGAAATTCTTTCTATGAGCGCTTCAGCCGTCTCCCATCAGTTAAGGGTGCTGAGGAATTTTAACCTGGTTAAATACCGGAAAGAGGGACGGCAGGCTTTCTATTCCCTGGCTGATCAGCATATAATTTCTCTTTTCTGTCAGGGATTAGAACATGTAATCGAAGGTTAATTACCAATCAAGGCAGGATTTGAGCCTGTTTCCCAGAAATATATTTTAAGTGTGTTTTTTTATTATTTAAACCAGTAAGTTTTAGGATGTGATCCAGTGAAAATTATTCCCGCTTTATATTTAAAAGAAGGCAGGGCGGTTCTGCTTGCAGAGGGCAGACTGGACCGGGCCGAGGTAGTCTCTGAAAATCCTGTTGAACTGGCTGAGAAGTTTCTGGAGCAGGGAGCAGGAGAAATTCATGTGGTGGATCTCGATGGGGCTCAGCAGGGCGGTCCCCGCAACCAGTGTCAGATTCAGCAGATTATCAATCTTAAAAAACTTGAAGTACAGGTGGGCGGTGGTATCAGAGATATAGTTATTGCCCGGAATTACCTTCATGCTGGGGCCCGGGCTATTGTGGTAAGTACCGCAGCGGTGACAAATCCCTATTTTGTCAGTGAACTTCTGAGCACCTTTGGCAGTGACAGAGTGGTTATCTCTCTGGATGTTAGAGAAAACCGGCTGGCTATTTCGGGCTGGGAAGAAGAATCCGGCAGAGGTGCTCATTCCGTGCTGGCCCGTTTGATAGATAAGGGAGCCAGGCGCTTTGTTTATACTGATATTGACAGAAAGAAAAGTGGTGGCGGTCCTGATGCCAGGACCTTGAAAGCCTTTACCCGGCAAAATATTGAGGTGACTGTTTCCTGCAGTACTATCAGGAAAGAAATACTCAAAGAGCTAGCTGGAGAAGGAGTAGACAGGGTCATCCTGGATAAAGCTCTCTATGAAGGACATTTTGAGCCTGAAATTCTCTGGAAATAGTTATTTCCGGCTTTTAAAGTTTTTGATAAGACTGAAACCCTTGGATTTCCAGCTTTCTTTTTTCAAAAAATATCATAACAGGCCCGGGAGTAGGCAGAATTTAATGATGAAATACTTAAATTTTTGCCTCAGTCCCGGGCATTTATAAATTTACTCTTGCGGACAAACTTGAGTTATGCTATAATTTTTACAGATTGAGATATAATTAACAAGAAACGTTATTGATTATTTTTTTTAAGTTTATATGAAAATGATTTTCATTTATAATAGCAGAGAGGTATGCTCATGGAACTAATCAAACCGACCATCCAAAAATGGGAAAAGCTCTGCCGGAGCAACAAATTTCTATTTTATCTCTATGCCCGTCCCTACCGGAAAACAATCGCAAGAGAAATTGCTCTAGGAGGAATTACTGATTCGGACAGAGTGCTGAACATAGGTTGTGGAGCCCTGCCCTTTACAGCTTTTTATCTCCAGAAACTTTCTGGAGCAGCGGTTACTGCCATAGATAATGATTTCCGGGCTGTCGAGCAGGCCTTCAGCTGTTTTTCTAGGCTGGATTCTGTCTGTCGGGTTGAATTTAAAGTTATGGATGGCAAAACTGCTGTTAAATATCAGGACTTTGATGTGGTGCTGGCGGCTCTTCAGACAGATGACAAACTGAAAATTCTTCAGCAACTGCATAAATATAAGAGTAACAGGGACTGGAAGTTTATTGTGAGGGAACCCCGCAGCAGTTTTAAGGGACAGTATGATTATCTGCCTGCCGAAGTCGTACCGGCAGATGAAGTCCGCCAGTATTTTCCCACTTTTGATAGATCCCTGCTGCTAACTCCTGATCAGAAAATAAGCAGGCAGGTGTCATGATGATTTACGGGCTTAAAAGAATGGTAACGCCGGTTATTCTGCTGATACTGGGTTTTATGCTCTGGAATGCCCGGGGAGAACTGTCTGGAGCACTGGAATTGCTGTCTCTGGAGGTATTTATCCTGCTAATTATCCTGCAGATTATCACTCTGGGAGCGATTGCTCTTCAATGGAAATATCTATTCCTGGCAGGCAATATTACCGGAATTTCTCTGATGACAATTATCAAAATTAATTTGGCAGCAAAATTTGTTGAGAGCATTACCCCCTCCTCCAAACTGGGAGGAGAGACGGCAAAATTTTACCTTTATAAAAGAAACACAGCTGTTTCTGCAGCAGTACTTACGGCAGTTACGGGAACGCAGAAAGCAATCACCCTTCTCACCTTTTTTCTGCTCTGCCTGCCTTCTCTAACCTACTGGCCCTACAGACAGGGTTGGCTGGGAGATAATATTATTCAAGCTGATTATCTGCTGTCGGCTAGCTGGCTGATGATTCTTGCTGCGGTAATCCTTAATTTTGTCGGACTAGCCTATTTTAAATTATTTTTTTCTGATACTGATCTCCGGGAAAAGATCAATTTGTTTTTTCAGGAGACTGCTGTCAGTTTTAAAAAGATTAACAGACCTGGCAGTATTCTAACTGCTTCAGGAATCGCTTTTTTCTTCTGGCTGTTATATCCGCTCAAAACCTATATTTTGCTCAATCACATTTTTGCAGGAATTACTCCCGGTGTGGCTGTGGCAGCTACCCTGCTGGCCTACCTGGTAAGCATTTTTCCTCTTACACCTGGCGGCCTGGGTGGATTTGAGCTGACTATGGCTTTAGTTTTATCTCGGGCCGGGCTGTCGCTAGGCGAGGGCTTGACAGCTGCTCTGCTTCTTAGAAGTATAACATTCTGGCTGCCGCTCTTCCTGTCAGCTCTGGCTGCTCTTGAGCTCAGCAGTAAAGGGTTAAAGCTGGGAGGTGAAGATTTAGAAAATGCAGCAGATAGCCAGCAATCTTTCTAATAACATACAAGATATTATTAGCAGCCGTATCTGCCGGGGGCTGCAGCGGATTGAAGAAATCGGCAATCTGGCTCCGGGCTTTGGGGAAGTTTATGACAGGGTTTTTTATCACCGACTGCTCCAGGCAGAGCTGGAGCTTGCCGGGTTGAAGCCTGGAGATAGAGTTCTTCATATTGGCTGCGGTCCCAGACCGATGACTGCCTTTTATCTGGCCCGGAGAGGGCTGAAGGTTACCGGGATTGAGAGGGACAGCAGAGCTCTCAAGAAAGCCGTTTTAGCTGTGGAGCAGGCAGGCCTGACAGACAGAATTAAACTCAATCAGGGTAATGGTATGTCTGGAGAATTCTCACATTTTAAAGCCATCTGGTTATCTCTTCATGTCAATGAGAAAACCGGTATAATCAATAGAATAATTAAGACAGTCCCCCGGGAAACCACAGTTATTTACCGCAATCCTGCTGGCTTTTTAGGTTTATTTTATCCCGGGGAAAAGCCTGAGAATTTTAGCAATATCAGAGAACACAGCTATACCAGAAAAATTCTGGGTAAAAAATCAGTTCTTTTGAAAATATAACCTGACCGAAATAATAATTTAATTCCATCTCTACAGGAGGTTTGAATATGGACAAGGCGATACAAAAACACAAATACCAAAAGGATACCGGGGCTGCTTGTCAGAGTGATTCAAATAGGGTTCTGCAGACAGAAAAATGTAAAGAAAGACAGAGCCTTCTGGAGCTTGAAGAGGGTCAACAGGCAACGATAGTTCGCTCTCCTGACCACTGTCTGCTGGCTCCCCTGGGCTTCCGCCCTGGCAAAGTTGTAGAGATAAAATCCCGCCAGCCCTTTCAGGGACCAATTGTGGCTGAAATAGAGGGGCGTCAGATTGCTGTGGATAGAAGACTGGCTGACAGCATTATTCTGGAGCTGGAGGCTGCCGTTCATGCCGCAGGTTGAAAACCGGCGGAAGAGAAAAAAGATTCTGCTGATCGGCCCTCCCAATGTGGGGAAAAGCGTGATTTTTAATAAGCTGACCGGACTGGATGCCATGATTTCAAATTATGCCGGCACCACCATTGATTATAAAGAAGGCTACCTGTCCGATTTTGCTGATTATTATTTAATCGATGTTCCGGGCACCTATACTCTGGATGCCACCAATGAGGCAGAGAAGGTGGCAACAGATATGCTCGAGCAGGGGGCCGATCTGGTTATTGCTGTGCTGGATGGTAAAAATCTGGAATCAAGCCTCTATCTCCTGCTACAGGTGCTGGAAAAAAAGCTGCCCACCCTGGCTGTTATCAACCGGATTGATATGCTGAATAAAAAGGGGCTGGAAGTTCAGGAAGAACTACTGGCCAGCCGCCTGGGAGTAGATGTTATTACCACTGTAGCAGTGGAGGATAAAGGCCTGGCAGAATTGAAGGAGAGAATAAAAAACCTTCTGGAAAACGACTGCCAGCAGTATTTTGCTCGGGAGGAAATTACCAGTAACTGGGATTTTGCTGAAGAACTTACCCTGGAAATATTAAACCCTGTCGAGCGGGCGGCTGGAGCGGAGGGAGACAGACTGGAAAAGTGGGGAAATTTACTGGCTCAACCTTGGCCGGGTATACCCCTGGCTTTTATTATTTTAAGCCTTATCTTTGGAATTGTGGTCGGTATAGGCATGGGTCTCCGTCAGTATATTCTCCTGCCCTTTTTTGAGGGATTAATCTTTCCTCTGATTATCTCAGCTGTTGAAACTGTTATACCTTCAGGAATTTTTCGCAACATTTTAATCGGGGAATATGGTTTTTTAATTAAAGGCCTGGAGTGGCCCTTTGCTTTGGTATTACCCTATGTGATATCTTTTTATACCGCTCTGAGCCTGCTGGAGGATGTTGGTTATCTTCCCCGCCTGGGAGTGCTACTCGATGGTATCTTTGCCAGACTGGGACTTTCCGGTTCAAACATCATTCCCCTGCTGTTAGGTTATGGCTGCGCTATTCCCGGGATTGCTGCTACCCGGGCCATGCCTACCCGCAAAGAAAGGGTTATGGTTTCAACCATGATTTGTCTGGCCGTTCCCTGCATCTCTCAGACCGGCGCCATGATTTCTCTGCTGGCTGAGGAGTCAATTATGGTAATGATTTTAGTGTTTGCCGTTTCTTTTCTGGTTCTGGTAGGGAATGCCCTGGTCCTGAATGCCCTTCTGCCAGGCAGCAAAAATGCCACGGTGGTGGAAATTCCTCCACTTCTATTTTCCGGACCTCAAATTCTGGGTAGAAAAATCTGGCTCCGGGTGAAGACCTATCTTAAAAGCGGAGCTGTTATGATGATATATGCCATTGCCGGGGCTGCGGTCCTCTTTGAAGTGGGGATCCTGGAGCACCTCGGTAGATTGCTACAGCCGGTGGTGGAAAGCTGGCTGCTGCTGCCGGCTGAAGCCTCGATACCTTTAATACTGGGTATTGTCCGCCGGGAACTGGCAGTTTTACCCCTGTTGGAGATGAATCTCGCCGGTTTTCAACTCTTTACCGGAGCTCTGGTGGCTCTTTTTTATGTTCCCTGCATAGCAGTTCTGGCCATGTTGGCCCGGGAATTTAATCTTAAACTGGCAGTTAAAATTTTGCTCTTTACCATCGTTTTTTCCTTTCTGGTGGGAGGGCTGGCTGCCCGCCTGGGTGGTCTTCTGACATTCTAGCTCAACTGCCTTTAATAAAATCTGTCAATTGTGAATTAAATTAAAATTTATGTCTAATTTTGCAGGAATGTTGGCTAAAATATTGAAGTTATTATTGCTGGTTATTATCTTTGTCTGTCAGCCTGGTTTGATTTAACCGGCTGATCGGCAGTTTTTATTAATCGTACCTTTAAAAAATCATATGAGGAGGCAAAAATCTTTATGGCAAAAAAGATTTTAGGCTTATTTTTAATGCTGGCACTGTTTTTTTCATTCACCATGACAGAGGCTCTGGCTCTGGATGATATGCCGGAAAAACCTGACAAACTCAACATCATTGCTCTGGACATTGATGTTGATCAGTTTGGCGAAGGGGTAGAAATATTTGAGGAAAAATACGG
>SLJX01000172.1 GCA_007134885.1 Halanaerobiaceae bacterium | reverse complement strand
TTACCTCAATAAACTTCCTTCCTCCGGTAATTTCCCGGCTGAGTGCGGCATCAACCTCCTTATTTAAAGCCGCGATGCTGCCATAAGCCGATTCAGGATCACCGGCATGAGCCCGGCGGAAGGCAACCACCGGCGAGTCAGAAACTGCCAGCCCGCAGGGATTGGTATGTTTTATCAGGGCCGCAGCCGGCTGACCGGAAAATTCCCGGGCCAGTTCCAGGGCCGCAGCAGCATCGTTAATATTATTGTAAGAAAGCTCCTCACCGGCCTGAAGCTCTCCCAGCAAGATTGACTGACCCTGATTTCGCACCAGACCCGAATTTTCTGTTAAATATGCTGAAGACTGCTGATGTGGATTCTCTCCATATTTTAGCTCTATCCTGTGATTTCCCTTGATAGAAATATGATCGGGAAAAAGGTTGTTTTCCTCACTGGATTTTTCTTTTTGCTTGGTCAAGCCTGCAAAATAAGAAGCTATCTGACCATCATATTCAGCTGTTAATTTGAAAGCTTCTCCGGCCAGTTTTTGCCGGTATTGCAGATTAAGCTCTCCAGAGTTTAATCTTTCAGTGAACTCATCATACTGTTCAGTTGCAGTTAAAACTGTTACCCGCTGGTGGTTTTTAGCTGCGGCCCTGATTAGCGAAGGGCCTCCGATATCAATCTGTTCCACAGCAGAATCAATATCACCTGGATTATTTTCAACAGTTTTCTTAAAGGGATAAAGGTTACAGACCACCAGGTCAACAGGTTCTATCTGCTGCTCTTCTAATTCTGCCAGATCTTCCTTTTTCTCAGTGGCCAGCAGTCCGGCAAAGATAGCCGGATGAAGAGATTTAACCCTGCCGCCCAGCAATTCAGGATAACCGGTTATATCTGCAATCGGTGTAACTTTGTGACCTGCCTGCTTTAAATGCTCTGCTGTACCTCCAGTTGCAATCAGCTCCACATTTTCCTCTGTAAGTGCTTCAGCCAGTTTTTTTAATCCTGTTTTATCTGAAACACTTAGAAATGCTCTTGCAATATTTCTCACTTATAACAACTCCCCGGACTAAATATTTCCGAAAATAAAATCTCAGTATCTCTGAAAATAAAATCTTAGTGCCACTTTTTAAAGCCCTGATTAAATAATTTCCTGGATTAACGATTAAAGCATATTTAAAATCAAAAAATTCCAGCAATAAATACTCTTCTAGGAAAATAAACCCCATAAAAAATTAACATTAAATAAAAAAACATAGCCCTAATTATAGCATAAAATTTAATTACAGCATAAGTAGTTATTACTTTGTTACTTATGTCATTACAGATTTGCCCCTCTATTATTAAATTAGGTATAGAAGCCGGTAACTCCTGCTCTAAAACTAAATTATCCGTGATTTTTAAAGAAATTGATCTGAAAAATATCGCAAAATATTTTTCTGGTAATGACACTTTCGCGGTTGACAGCCTGCAAAATTGTGGTATAATATTAATTGCACTGCCGAGATGGCGGAACTGGCAGACGCACAGCGTTGAGGGCGCTGCGGGCAATTATCGCCTGTGTGGGTTCGAATCCCACTCTCGGCACCATTTAAAGATAAAACCTCCGGCTTTCCCCGGCCGGAGGTTTTTTGTATTTGGGAGAAGGTTTTATAGATGGGATTTCAATATTTTGCTTTATTTATTCAGTTTATCAGTTTATTTATGCCGAACTATAATACAGCGAATTACAGCATACTGCTATTGCTGCCTCATATAATTAACATAATTAATAAACCATAAATACACAACTTCAGTCCGATTTATTGCGTTCTTCTTCCTTTTCCAGGAACTCCTGAAAATCTTCATCTTCGGCATCCATTTTAAAGAAATAGGGAACATAATCATCAGGTTTTTCCCTGGCTGCTTCTTTTAATTCCTGGATTTCCTTATTGTCCTTCTGTCTGCTCCAGCTGGAGAAAATACCCATCAGCCCGGTAAAAAATCCGCCCAAACCCAGAGCATAACTGAGAAAACTGAGGGCAAAAGACTCCTGAACCAGATTCAGGATCATGGCAAAAACTATCAGCCAGGCTATAACTATCATAGCCAGTCCCAGTACTATGAACCTTTGGGAACTAGAGTGCAACATCACCGGCTTCCTCCTCATCCCGAAAGAGCCAGCAGGCAGTCAAACGATCATTGGCCAGCTGAAAATCGGGAGGAATTTCCTGATCACAGAGTCCCTCAATCATATACTCACATCTAGGATGAAAACGGCAGCCTCCGGGAGGATTTAACAGACTGGGCGGCTCACCGGATGGCACCTTTTTATAATTGTGAACATTGTCAGCATCAGGTTCAGAAATTGCTTCCAGCAAAGCTCTGGTATAGGGATGAGCAGGTTCCTTTAAAAGATTCCGAACCGGACTCTGCTCAACTATTTTGCCGCCGTACATCACCCAGATTCTTTCGGAAAAATAACGGACTGTGGAAAGATCATGGGTAATATATATTACCGCAAGTTCTCTTTCAGACTGAATTTTCTTGATCAATTCCAGAATTTCTACCCTGACTGAAGCATCCAGCATGGAAACCGGTTCATCAGCCATAATCAGCTTGGGATTTAACACCAGAGACCGAGCAATAACTACTCGCTGCTGTTGACCACCACTTAACATATGGGGATATTTCTTAAGAAAATCCTCCACCGGGGTCATTTTTAGCTCTTCCATGACCTGATGAATTCTTTTCAGCCTCTTATCTTTATCTTTAATTCCATTGACTATCATGGGCTCTTCCAGAATCCTCTGGATTGACATAAAGGGCGGCAGAGCTCCATAAGGGTCCTGCTGGACAAAACCGATTTCAGATTTATACTGACGCATACTCTGTTCATCTGTAGAATCAACGGAATTTCCTTCAAAAATCAATTCTCCTTCAGTAGGCTGGTGAATCCCCATAATGGTTTTGGCCAGGCTGCTTTTTCCACAGCCAGATTCACCTACCAGAGATACCGATTCTCCTCTTTCCAGAGTGAAATTAACTCCATCAACAGCTCTGACATGCCCAACATGGATAAAACCCCATTTTTTTATTTCAAACCAGGTTCGCAGCTCTTTAGCCTGCAATAGTAGATTATTTTCCGTAGTTGGCATCGCGTTCACCGCCTTCTCTGTATAACCAGCATTTAACTATTCTGTCATCTTCCATTTCAAAACCTGGAGGTTCCTCACTGCAGAGTTCAAATTCTTCCTCACAGCGTTCGGCAAAACGACAGCCCTCCGGGGGGTTTATCAGGCTGGGCGGCTGTCCCGGTATAAACCCCAGCTCTTCATCATCTGCTTCAAGGGTCGGTACACTTGCCATCAATCTTTCGGAGTAAGGGTGGAGAGGTGTGCCAAAGAAGGTATAGGCATCGGTAAATTCCACTATCTGGCCGGCATACATAATAGCTGCCATGTCTGCAATCTCGCTGGAAGTGCTGACATCATGAGTAATGAGGACAAAGCTGATATCAATTTCCTCTTTCAATTTGGTCAAGACATTCATGATATTAGCCTGAGTCAGCATATCCAGAGCAGAGGTAGGCTCATCCAGGATAATAAAATCCGGGTCGGTAACCAGAGAAGTTGCAATTGCTACTCTCTGCCGCATACCGCCGCTCAACTCAAAGGGGTATCTATTGAGAAAGTCCACAGGAACTCCTACTTTTTTAAAAGCCTCTGCGGCCTTTTCCCGGGCCTGTTCCTTATTATCAGCTAAATCATGAATAAGGATGGGCTCGGCTACCTGGTCAGATACCTTCAATACCGGGTTTAAGGAATTCATGGATGACTGAGGCACCAGAGCCGCTCTTTTCCAGCGAATTTCCTTACGAAATCTCTCATCATCATACTGCATAATATCTGATCCATTCAAAAGGCAGCTGCCTTCGTATTTATAAACGTTTTCCGGCAGCAGCCTCAGGATAGCCCGGCCCAGGGAGGTTTTCCCGCAACCAGACTCTCCCACAATTACCATGCTTTTACCCCTCTCCAGGGCAAAACTTACGTTATCTACTGCCTGGACTATTCCCTTACCTGTTTGAAAGTAAAGGTACATATCCTGAACATCCAAAACATTGGCTGTCTTTTCATCTAGATTCATGTTTTTTTCAACATTATTAGCTGCTAATTTGGTCTCTTTAGCCATCTTACTGCCTCCTAAGTCTGGGGTTTAAAACTCTATCCAGGGCAAATCCAGTCATGGCAAAACCCAGCCCGGTCAGTATCAACAGAAAGGCCGGCTGGAGTACCCAGTAGAAGTGCCCCATATAGAGAGCTCCTTCTCCCAGGGCATCGTTTAACAGCTTGCCCCAGGTGGGCAGGACCGGATCACCCAGCCCCAGCACTGCCAGTGAAGCCTCCAGAAATACATAGGTCGGTATCACTGTAACAAACTGAGGAATTAAGGTCGGGATAATTTTCGGCAGCATATAAAAGAAGATAATTCTTTTGTCGCTGGTGCCATAGGATTCAGCTGCCTCGATAAAAGGAGATTCCCGAACCTGTAAGAACATGGCCCGGTAGGTTTTAATAGCCGGGCTGAAAACTCCTTTAATAATAATCACACCCAGCATGACCCAGAGACTGCGGGAGTAAAACATGCCCACCAGAATTAAAAGCGGCAGGTTAGGAATAATCATATTTACTTCAGCCACTCTCTGAATTGCGGCATCCACAAAACCCCGGTACCAGACACCAACAGCAGAAATAATAAAGGTTGAAATATTTGCTCCTACAGCTGCCAGCACACCGAACATCAGAGCTACCGGTGTACCCCAGAGCAGGGCAACACCCAGATCTCTTCTGCGGTGGTCGGTACCGCCAAAGCCATGGACCTGACCGTAGGATACCGCTCTGACATTTATGTCAGCCTCCTCTTCAAAAAGAAAGCCGCTGACAATTATTTCGTATTCTCCCTTTAAGGGAACATTTTCTTCATAATCGGGGTCTCTAAAGATGCCAATCCGGGGAGCCATACCATCAGCCTGTCGCCTGAGTTCAGCCAGCTGCCCCAGTCTTCTTATTGATTCTCTCTGAATTGAAAAGTCATCTGTTTTGAATTCCCGTCCGTCAGGAGTTCTAATCATGACAGAAACATGGGGTCTGGTTTCCTCATATTCAGCTTCAAAGAAAAGATTAAACTCCCTGGGAAAGCCATCATACTGATAATCATAGGGCAAAACGAACTCAAACTCCTTTACCCCGTTCATGGATTCTATCGTTTTAGCTTCAGGGTAATCCCGGGCATCAATTTTATCTGTGCGGGGAAGGTCATCCCTGGTAAACCAGTCCACATAGGTGGGACGGGCATTCCGGGGGCTTTCGGCCCAGATTGCTCCACCCCGCCAGAGCATTACTGCTTCTTCATAGGGTATAACAATTACTGCAATAATCGCTGTGACAATCAGAATTGTTATCAAAGTTATGCCAATTATAACAGAGGGATACTGTTTTAGCTGTCTTAACCTTTTTTTCAATCTTTCCATCATTGTTTATTACCTCCTGCACCGGCACCCATTTTAACTCTGGGGTCCAGCAAGGCATATAGAATATCAAGCACAAAGACAGTTGCCGCTAAGAGATAGGCATATATCACCTGACCACCAACTATAATCGGTACATCGAAGAGACCGATAGCCTCATATAACATACGGCCCAATCCCGGCCAGTTAAAGACCTGTTCCAGAATAATTGCCCCCATCCACATGACAATCATACCTAGAGCAAAACTGGTTATAATGGGCGGCAGGGTTGGCCTTAAAATATATCTTCTTTCAATAGCCCGGTTGGAAAGTCCTTTAGCTTTGGCCATTTCCACATAATCTTCACTGGAGTAGATTAAAAAGAATGTTCTCCAGTTGTAGATGGTCAGAAAAAATCCTCCCATAATCAGAGCAGCAACCGGAAGTATTAAATGCCTCAGCACACTCAGAGCATATAAATGAGTCTCCCGGGGAGGTGGAGCCTTAACCATACCGCCAAAGGGCAGCCAGCCCAGCACCGCAGCAAAAATTAATATTAGAAATATTCCATAAAACCAGCCCGGAGCCGCTGAACTGGGTGCCAGCACCACCACCAGTTTATCAAGCTTGCTCCCGTACCTGCGCGATAGGAATAAAGCACCGAATAAGGCCACAAAAAACATAATTAAAAAATAACTCATCATTAACATCAGGGTGGGGGGCAGCCGCTCTAAAATAATTAACTGCACCCTTCGGGAGCCAGCATCACTGGTCATCTGTTCTGCTCGACCCAGATCAAGAGTTATAGCATCTCTCAAATAATAAACACTTCTTAAAATGAAAGGCTGATCTAAACCCAGCCGGCGTCTCTCCTGCTCTACCAGCTGTTCTTCATATTCCCGTCTTCTTTCCGAAGGCCAGTCGGCCATTTCACTGGACATTGCCATCATCTGCATGCCTACATTCTCACGTATCTGTCCCATTCTGATATTGTCAACTGCTCCACCCATATTGGCAATCAAAATTAAAAGATAAATAGCTACTACAACAGTGATAAAGAGAGCTATCAGGCGAAAGCCAAAATATTTGGCTATCCGCTTGAGATTACTTCCTGAGTCACCCTCTCTTTCCACATCAGTTTCCTGAGATTCTACATCAGGAACATTGAATTGCTGATCCATCAAGGCACCTCCTAAACATTTTTGCAATAAGAAGTCGCGGAGCAAAGAACTTTCTCCGCGACTTCCCCTGTAAAAGCCGCTTTTCCTCGGCATTTGGTCTTTAGAAATGTTTCAATTGACTTCCTGTCTTAACTAAACTATTCAAAGGTTACTATTGAGAGTGCTTCCATCACCGGCAGGGCTACCAGATTTGAGGTTACAATAGTTTCAAAGGTGGAAGAACCAAAGGATAGCCGGGATGTTATCTCTCCACTGATTTCTGCTCTCCAGTGCCCTTCTTCCACCATCTCGGCAGTTACAGTATCAATCAGTCTATCAGCTTCATCGAAAATCAGGACAGTGACAGTATCAAGATCCTCAGAAAGATAGGGTTCATCGTCAAAGAATATCGAAATGTCAAGTGTCAGATCGCTGCCCATTCTAACTGCACCAGGACCTGTGACTCCAACTTCAGGGATCATCGGCTCTACAAATCTATCCCAGCGGTCAGCCCGGAAGGGGTAATCTTCATTTCTGGCCAGTTCAACTATACCCTCAACCGGATAGGCAGCATCCAGATAATAGGGGCCGGTTCCTAACCAGAAATGGCCTTTATCCTGATACCAGTCATAGAGGTTTTGATACCTTTCCATAGCCTCTTCTTCGGAAATGAATTCTCCCAGGGTGTTTTCGTAAGGGATAAAGTTCTCATCCATAGCTGCCTGGAGATGACCTTCCATGATATCAAGACTGGGGCCACCAATCATATTGAGGTGTTCTACTTCCAGGGCATCGGCCTTACTGGAAGAATAAGCAACCTCTTCATTTACTTCCGCCAGATAACCAATTGCCATATTATGCCAGGCACCCGGTCCCTGAGCGAAATAGGGGAAGAGTGAAGGAATATACCATTCAGCATCCAGATAGATAAGATTGGAGTAATATTCTACTGTAATCGGATCCTGATCAATTATTCTTACCCCTCTAAAGGTATCCATGAATGATTCATAGGCGGGAACCTGAGCTTCATCAAAGAAGTCGCTCTCTTCAAAGGCCCGGTCAAAGGACATTATGTGAGCCCAGACCAGATCTGCCACAGAGAAGTTGCTGCCATCATGCCATCTTAAATCCTGCTGAATGTTTTCTGGATAAAAGGTGGTAACTGCTCTTCTGGCATTTACTCCCTCGGGATACTTTTCACCTACAGTAATAAATCTCTGCTCGACAGGATCCCAGTCAGCCCAGGCGTCCTCGGGAACCTCGGTTCCTCCTTCAGCAAATTCCAGATCCACCCAGTCCAGAGTCTTGTCGACAGGCATTCCCTCTTCAATAACAACTTTAGCACTTTCAAACATATTGGGATAATGCAGGCCGGTATAGGGGTCCCACATATAACCCAGTTCTCCGGTAGCCCTGATTAACATCATGTCAAAAATCCAGTTACTGCCATCCAGGGGGTTCCAGGGTTCGGGCATAACACTGGGCAGGCCAACATTAACCTGACCGCCAACTTCTCCTACATTTCTGATAGTATGAGCCCATAGGAAGGAACCGGAAATACCCCCGGCCAGGTCAGCTGTCAGTTCAACATCATACCTGTAGGGATTTACCGCCAGGCGGTCTACCAGCCACATTCTTACACTGTCCTGAAGACCCAGCTCCATATTAAGGGCCATCAATTCTGCCCGCTCTTCCATGGTGGAAAAGTCCCGCTGAGCCAGTCTCTCTGCTGCTGTATCGAATTCTTCTGATGGTTCATAGGCCTGCCAGAGAGGTGTACCCAGACCTCTGGGAGTATAAAAGAAATCCCAGTTGGTGGATTGGTCCCGGAGTATCACAGTGGTTATCCAGCCGCCGGTATAGATATGGAAGCGTCCGGCCTCAGGATTACCGGTCATCCAGATAGGCGAAGCCTCTGCTGCTGTAGCATAGCGGCGATCGACCTCAAAGCCAATACCCTCTAACAGGGTGCCGACATAATCACCGATTTCTGTTCTCTCATCCTCACTTCTAATCAGGATACCTATCTCTACAGGTTCTCCCTCAAAATGCCAGACACCATCGACCATCTCAGCGCCGAGAGCCAGCATTTCCTCGGTAATGACCTCTTCAGCCAAATCAGGATTGTGGCTGTAAGTTACCTCCAGCTCTCTTACCTTTTCTATCATCCTGGCATAGTCAGGAAAAGCAGAAGTGATGGGAAAAAGCCGGGGAACAGCCATCCCGCCAAAGATTTCATTGGCCATGTATTCCCGGTCAACCAGCCAGTTCATGGCCTCTCTAACCCGGGCAACAGCGAAGGGATTAAGTTTGCCGGTTTCTTCAAAAACAGGCCCGGCCGGATTAAAGGAAAGCTCATTATAGGAACCAAAAGACTCCGAATATAATATCTCCGGACTATCCAGTATCATCTCATAGATATCGACTTCTGTAATGGTAGCAGCAAAAACCCCGAGGTCACCGGTACCCAGTTTGGTAATAGCTGCAGCACTAGAAGCTTCCTCTTCAGCAACTATCCTATCCAGCCAGCCTCCATAGGGAACATCATCAGCAGAAACCGCCAGACTGACACCCATAACAAAGATAAAAACAAGTAAACCAGTTAATATTCTTTTTTGCAATTTGTGCACCCCTTTTCATGGTATTCTGCTCAAAATCTCAAAATTTTAATCTT
>SLJX01000039.1 GCA_007134885.1 Halanaerobiaceae bacterium | reverse complement strand
TAAAACAACAATAGCTGGTAACAAAATTGGCAAATCAATAGTCGAGTAAGAACCCGCTTTATAATTTACAAATCTACTAAGGTTATGTATCATTAATAAAATTAAAGTGAAAAACAAAAACTCTAACAATAAAAAATTTGAATAAAAATTATTAAACAAATTTATAAATAATAATATACTAGCGAAGAAAACGGAGGTTATATATAGTTTTAATTTATTATCCACGTTAATTCCCACCTAATAATTAAAATGCAGGATATGCTGGTAGCTATAAAAAAATTTTAGTTATCTTGACTTAATTATCTCCAAGTAAATGTGGCACCTATAGCAGAAATAGCTGTGCCAAAAGTAATCAGCAGGGTCATTATAGCGATGTAAACCTTTTTCATTATATACGCCTCCTTCGTTTTGAGTGTTTCTAAGCTCGTGAAACGAAGGTAGGCTAGGCTCATTTTTTAAGCTAGTCTGTCGAATGCCACCAGCATTCCTGCCTTTCTACTTCTCTTATTCGATAAAACCTCCAAAAGTCCTTGTCATATCGCCTGTTTGTTTGCTATTTTATGCTAAATTTCTCAATATAATTAAAAAAAGTCTGGCAAATTTATGATTCTTGAACTCTGAAATGGTTAATTTTAATCAAATTGCATATTATGTGTTATAATAAAATTACAGAGTTCTGAAAAATATCATTTATCCTTAGAATTATGATAATTGATATTTGAATTTAGTATAATCTATCAATTCTGCTTATTAATTCTGAGGGATGAACTGTTTTCCCGGGGAGGGATACAAAATGTTCAAAAGTTCTTTAACTATTATGAAAATCTCAGGGATCCCCATCAGGCTTCATATAAGTTTCCTGGTTATACTGCCCTTTTTTGCCTTTGTGATTGGCAGTAATATTAATGATATTGCCCTGCTAGCTAATGTCAATCCGGATAATCTTGGTTTGAATCCTTACTGGCTGGGTCTTATTATGGCTATTTTGCTTTTTAGCAGTGTAGTTATGCATGAACTTTCTCATTCACTGGTGGCTAGAAGCAGAGGAATTGAAATCAAAAATATTACTCTGATGCTGCTGGGAGGGGTAGCCCAGCTGGAGGATGATAACATGCCTCCCCGGGATGAAACTTTCATGGCCTTTGCCGGTCCCCTTTTCAGCCTGGTTTTTGGTGTGCTGCTGCTTTTTGTGCTTCGCCCCTTAACCGGATATATCAACCCGGATTACAGCCTGGTAGTTTATTATCTGGGCTATATCAATATATTTCTGGCCTTTTTCAATTTGCTGCCGGCCTTTCCCTCGGATGGGGGACGTATTTTGCGTTCTTTGATAGCTTCCCGTACTTCATACCTCAGGGCGACTCAGATAGCAACAGCGATTGGTAAAGCCTTTGCTTTTATTTTTGGTATTATCGGTCTGCTTTACGGCCAGATCATCCTGGTTTTGATAGCCTTTTTCATCTATATTGGTGCCAGCCAGGAATATAAAATGAACCAGCTGAGGGATGCCTTCTCAGATTTTACAGTGGCAGATCTGATGACGGAGGATGTTGTGACTGTAAATGAAAATATAAAAGTTCAGGAGCTGCTGGAATTAATGATTAGAGAAAAACACACCGGTTATCCCGTGGTTAATGATCAGGGGGAAATTACGGGTTGTGTTACAATGGAAGATACTGATAAAATAGAAGCAAAGGATAAAAAACTGAAAAATATCAGCGAAATTATGTCCTGTGATATTATTACTGTAAGACCGGATGAATCGCTCTTTGATGCTTTTGTTAAAATGTCTAAATCTGACATCGGGCGCTTGATGGTCATGGATAATGGAGAAATGGTAGGAATTTTAACCCGTTCGGATGTTATGAAAGCCTACCGGCTTAAGCTTATTCAGCAGAAAAGTATGGAATAAGAAATAAGGAGGGATACTATCTTCATTAAAAAAGATGATGATATTAAAAACAAGAAACTGGTTAATGAAGACCGGATGATTCCCTTTATAATAACCAGTTCTTACCTGGCTTCCTTTCTTTTTATCAGGCTGGCAGTAATTATAGCCGGCTCGGCAGGAAGTCCAGCTTCTCAAGCTGCTAAAGTTGGGGATTTGAGATTTTATGTTGGTACCAATATTATTTTATTTGGCTACCATATTCATCATCTGGTTATTGGCATAATACTGATCAGCCTGGCCGGCTGGTTTGCCATTGTTGGTTCGGATTTTTTCACCAGAAGGGACACAGCTTTGATGTACGGAATCGGAATGGGGCTTTTCATGGATGAAGTGGGCATGCTATTGTCCTGGGGTGATTACTGGTCGACTACCACTTATATATTAAGTCTTTTTCTGGCCGGGGTGTTTTTGAATATAGTTTTCTTTCCGGATTTCTGGAGAGAAATCAGAGGACATCTTAAACATGCAGATCCCCGGCAGTTTGTTGCAGTGACGGAAAGAGACAATTTCTTTTTGAGGGGGGTAGATATTTTGGCTGAAGAGGCAAGCAAAACAAGCAGGATCACTCTGACTTTTTCTGGTGCCATCTATATTGGAGCTGGTATGCTGATTATAGCCTATCCAGAGCTGGTTTATTACTGGGTGGCAGGAGGTTTTCTGCTGCAGGGAATTTCATCTCTGGTTCAGGCCTGGAAGGCTTAAATAACGTTTGAAGAGCTTTACTTTAAAACTTCAATATGCTAATAGAACATCATTATCAATGCTTTCTTTGATAATAAAAAAAAGACCTGCTAATCATAAATTGAAAAGCCCGGTTTTTACACCGGGCTTAACTTTTCAGTTGCATTATTATATCTTTTATCAAAAAATTTCCTGTTTTTCTCCTATACTGTAATCCTTTTTGCTGTAATTTGCTAAATTGATATAATGCGGTCATTAGCAGTTATATGTTGAATTATTTTTATTTATTTTTGAATTATTTCAGTTTCGTAACCATCAGGATCAGTAATAAAATAGAAGCCTCCGCTGGCTTCTTCACTTAAACTGTGAATATCACTGACCTGGTAGCCCATCTCCTGATGGTGTTCATAGGATTTTTTGAGATCATCAACCACCACAGCAAAATGACTGAAACCATTTCCAATCTCGTAAGGTTCCTCCTGATCATAGTTGTAAGTAAGTTCGATTTCAAAATCACCGGATGGGCTCTTCAGGTAAACCAGAGTGAATTCATGTTCCGGGAAATCCCGCCTTCGGGCTACCTCAAAATTCAAAGCCTTTTCATAAAATTCAATTGATTTCTCCAGGTCCAGAACCCTGATACAGGCATGAACGAGTTTGTAATTATAATCCATAGATTATTCTCCCCTTTCCAGTTTTTCCGGTATAAATTTTGAAAAACCTTGTGGAAATTAAATTCCCAAAAATTAATGTATATAATTCTATGTTCAATTATATCATCCGAGGCTGGTTCATTCAATTGCTAAACAGTTTTACCCGCAACTCATAAGTTTATTTAGCTAAAGGCTGGACTGTTTTCGAAATTGGGAACATGAAGATTAATGGGACGAGTTTTAATCAGGAAAAACATTTAAATATATAATTGTAAAACACAAACAGGTGTAATATAATTATGGTGTAATATAATTATAATGTCGACTTATGAAATTAAGATTATATTATTAGGTTGTGAGGTGAAGAAAATTAATTTTCCTAGACTTAAAATAGGCAATTTGACACCTGAATTTCCAATAATTCAGGGTGGTATGGCGATAAAGGTATCGATGGCTGAACTGGCTGCTGCTGTAGCAGAAGAGGGTGGTATCGGCTTGATAGCCGCAACTGCTATGACTGCTGAAGAATTAAAGAAGGAAATTGCCCGTGCCAGGGAGAAAACCGATGGTATTATCGGAGTGAATATCATGTTTGCTGCTTCAGATTTTCTTAAGTTAATCAGGCAGTCTATATCTTCGGGAATAGATTTAATAGTTTCAGGAGCAGGTTTCTCCCGGGATATGTTCGGTCTGGGCAAAGAGGCTGGAATTCCCATAGTACCGATTGTTTCTTCTCTTAAACTGGCACGAATTTCAGAAAGGCTGGGAGCTGCTGCTCTGGTGGTTGAAGGTGGAGATGCCGGAGGTCATCTGGGTTCAGACGAGGATAGTTCAGACCTTTTAGCTCAAATTAAAGGTGGGGTTTCTATCCCGGTTATCACCGCCGGCAATATTGTCACGCCTGCAGATGTGAAAGATGCTTTCGAGAGGGGAGCAGATGGAGTTCAGATGGGAACCCGGTTTCTGGCCTCGCGGGAGTCCAGTATTGCTGGTTATTTCAAAGGGCTCTGTGTCAGGGCGGAAAGTGACGATGCTGTTAAAATCATGAGTTCTGTGGGGATGCCGGCCCGGGCAATTAAAACTTTAATGGTAGAAAAGATTCTCCAGGGGGAAGCTCCTCAGCCCGAGAGTTGTATTGGCTGTCTCAAAAGGTGTAGCAAAAAATTTTGTGTAAGAAGTGCACTTTTAGCCGGTAAAGCTGGAGACCCGGAAAGGGGGCTGTTTTTTACCGGAGCAGGAATTGGAAAGATTAAAGAGATTCTTTCAGTAAAGGAAATATTTAAGCGCTTAAAGGAGTATTAATTCTAAAGTGACAGCAGCTTCGGCTGAAAAGTTAAATTTATGAATTTTGGATAACTTTTGTAATATTTCTAAACATGGGGTATAATATAGTTGAGGAGATAGTTGAGGAGAATAATTCCAGGGAATATCAGGGTTTGACACATGGTAAGGCTAATATTATTGACAATACGGTTGATAGCAGGGGGGATTTAGATGCCGACTATCTTAAAGTGCGAAAAGTGCAACATGAGATATTATACTGCTAACAGTATGGAAAAGGGAGAAGTATCTGGTGATTGTGAAGAATGCTCGGGAAAAGTTATAGCACTGGGGTCGCCCGGACAGGTTGATGAGGAGGATGAGTTGAATTAGCGGGGTAGGTAAACAGGATTTTGCCGGTTTTTGTTGCCGTGCACTTTAAATTTATTTTATAGAGGAGTAATTCAGGAACTTCAGGGTATAACAGGGCCCAATGACTTCCATAATAATCAATTTATAGTTGCAATTTTATAGATACAACTTATACCAGTCAAAAGCAATAAATCTTTTTCGGAGGGTTGATAATATGACAGTTCACATTGGTGCTGAAAAGGATGAAGTGGCTCAAAGTGTCCTGATACCGGGGGATCCTCTGCGGGCTAAGTATATTGCAGAGAATTTTCTGGAGGATGTTATCTGTTATAATGAAGTCCGGGGTATGTATGGTTATACCGGTTATTATAAGGGAAAGAAAATTTCTACCCAGGGCTCCGGAATGGGCATGCCCTCACTTTCCATATATGCCAATGAATTGATCCGGGAATATGGGGTAAAAAAATTAATCAGAGTGGGGTCCTGCGGTTCTTTAAGCAAAAAGGCCGGTATAAGAGATGTAATTCTAGCCATGAGTGCTTCAACCAACTCTAAGATGAATGAAATCAGATTTGATGGTCTGGATTTTGCCCCCACGGCAGATTTTGATCTCTTGAGAAAAGCTTACAAAGCTGCCCGGGAACTGGAAATAGATCCTAAAGTAGGTAATATTTTGAGCTGTGATGACTTTTATAGCGATGATGAGGACTGGTTCAAAATCTGGCAGCAGTACGGCACTCTGGCCGTAGAAATGGAATCAGCAGAACTTTATACTCTGGCTGCCAAATATGATATTCAGGCTCTTTCAATTTTGACTGTCAGCGATTCTCTGGTAACCGGGGAACAGACAACGTCAGAAGAAAGGGAAAAAACCTTTACTGAGATGATGAATATTGCCCTGGAAATTGCCTGATTTTACAGTCTGATACTCTTTGCTTTTCTGTCTTTCTGCCTGTGTTTTTCTGCTTGTAAATACTAACACTACAGCGGCTTTCATGTTTTTTTTAAATTTCTTTTGATTGTTCTTATTTTCAATTTCTAATGCCGCTGTAGTGTTCTTTTGCTGTAGTTTTCTTTTATTGTCCCGCTAGACTTTAAATTTCTTAGTCGATGTTTTCATCAGTTTCAAATTTTTCAGCTTCAGCTGACATGATAACCTGGGTATTAGCCCAGCGGTCTCCCATCCGGTGGCCAAGTTTGTCGGTAAGAACCAGGATGATCTCCACAATTGCAACTATCAATCCCACAATCGGGCCGATAACCCAGCCCAGTATTGGAATTATTCCGATTATGCTGCCAATTGCCAGTGGGAGATTTCTTTTTGCAGATACAGCCAGATCAACAAAATCTCCTTCCAGATAGGCCACTTCCAATTTCATGAGTTTTTTGCCAATGCTTTTATTCTTCCACATTTCCTCGCCGGTGATCCTGTACATCAGGGCTTCTTTGAAAAGCATATAGGCCGCACTTGCTATAAAGCCAACAAAGGGAACCAGTGCCATGACCCCGGCTATAAGTCCGTCAATAATTGCTGCTACTGCTCTGGCAAACAGATCAGCTTTTTCCGTTTCAACTGCATTTTTGTCTGTTTGCTCCATAATAATCCATCCCCTTCCTTTAGCTTACTATTTTTCTGAATTATACTACTATTTTCCTGATTTGTCAACCAATTTTACAACATTTAAGGAGCAGGAAAACAGTTCGGTACTGGAGAATATTAAAACTGAAGGAAAATTTAACTGTTATTTTAGAACAAGGAGAAGAATATGACACGTCAGGATATTACAATCAGATGGATGCAGGAATTTGAAAAGGATCTGGTGGTTAATGCTGCCCGCAAAAGCTTTTCCCTGGTATTTTATGTTTTTTTACGGATTTTTTATTTCCCTCGTAAACTCAGGGTTTTGGTAGTTGAGCAAGAAGGCAAAATTGTGGGAGCTTCCGCCGTTAGTGTTTATGATTTACATCCGGATAAAGTAGGTTTGATTGATTTTATTTTTGTAATTCCTGAGGCGGCCGGCCAGGGACTTGGCTCCAGGCTGCTGGAAAGCTCTCAAAAATATTTTTCCCGGCAGGATGCCGCTGACTTTATTGCCTTTGTTGATGGTTATAACTCGCCTTCCTGGATAATGTTTAATCGTCAGGGTTTTAGCTGGGTCAGCCTTCGGCAACAGTTAAAACTATGGGGCAGTAAAACTTTTTTGCTCTGGTTTAAAAGCCTGTATTTAAAAGAAATTGGGCATTTTATGCTCTGGAAAAGCCCGGAAAAGGAGAAACCGCAGGTCAGCTGGCGGCCGGGGGAGTTTTTTCTGATGCTGGCAGCTATTTCTTTCTTTGCCTGGTGGGGCTTGCGAGATTATGGTATTAATTATTCCCTGCTGTTACTGACTATGGCTGTCAATATTGTAATTTATGAAGGGGCAGAGTGGCTGACCGCCAGGGTTTTAGGCGTGAGTACCGAATTCAGGGTCTGGGATAATAGTATTACTGTTAATATTCTTTTGCTAATAATTCCAGGGCTTTTTATTCCTGCTCATGGCAGTATTTATCTAACAGACTTTGAACACAACTACAAAAGCCGGCCCGAAATCAAGGGCAAAATGGCAGGGGCTGCTGTTCTGACCGGTTTCACCTTTACTCTGGCAATTGTAATGCTGCACAATATTCACCAGGCAGAACTTCTAAGCGGGGTGGCAATTTTTTCCCTTATTTATTATACCTTTCAGGCTGTGCTAATTTTTAAACCCTTGCAGATGTTTAAGGGTAGGCAGCTCAGGCGCTGGAAGCCGATTCTCTGGTATTTAAGTGTGGTCAGCTGGCTGATTTTGGTTATACTTTTCTGGTTTTAGAAATCTGCTGTAAGAGGGTTTTGAGCTTTGAGGATTTTTTAAGGTTTAGCAGGAGTCTGTATTATAGCAGAAGGAGTGGCAGGCCTATCTGATTGGGTGAACAGCAGGAGAAGTCATCAACTGAAGGCGGAGGCGAGGCAGATGGCAGATATCAGCTATAAAGCAGGAATAATCCCGGATAAAGAGAGACTGGAAATGCTATATCAGGATGTCGGCTGGTCAATTTACTGTGAAGATCTGGATAAACTGAAGAGGGCCTTCCAGAATTCCCGGGATATTATAACCGCCTGGCAGGGAGATGAGCTGGTGGGACTGGTGAGGACGGTGGGGGACGGAGAGACAATCCTCTATATCCAGGATCTCCTGGTGCTGAAAGAATTCCACCGTCAGGGGATTGGAGGAAGTCTGCTGAGAAAAATTGTTGCAAGTTATCCGGGGATCAGGCAGAAGGTTTTGCTGACTGATGCTACCAGTGAAACCCTCAAATTTTACCGGTCCACAGATTTTAGGGAGGCTGAAGATCTTGATCTCGTATGCTATGTTAAGATGACCTGAAAACAGAACCGGTGATTTTTCTGCATATCTAATTCGGCTGATTATGCTGATTATAATGTTTATAGTGGTTATAATAATTATAACTATTATAATGAAAGCTAAAATGAAAATTGCATTTTATTTTTGAAATGCTTTAATCAGGAGAAGAGGCGGTATTTTAAGCAGAAAAAGAGTTTGATAATTCGGGAATAAAAAATAACTTATGATTGTTGCCAAACCCGGCTTTTCTGGTAAACTGGTTTATAGAAATTATTTTTTAAATAGGTTATGTTGTATTTAAATGTAATATATTTTATCTAAATGGAAGCTGGATAAATTGTAAGCTGTTCTAAAAATAAGCTGATCTAAAAATTAGCTGGACTAAATCTAAGCTGGTCTAAATTAAGCTGGATAAATAAAAACAGGAAAGTGAAAGGAGGACAAAATGAAATATATTTTTGTTATGGTAATTGTTGCAGCAGCACTCTTCTTCTCCCTGGCTGCCGTTAGAGAGGGAAAAGCGGCAGAACCAGCCAGGATTGACCAGGATATGAAGAACGTTGAAACTCAGACCGCCACTTTTGCTTTAGGCTGATTCTGGGGCCCGGATGCGGCCTTTGGTGCCCTGAAAGGGGTAGTAAGGACCCGGGTCGGTTATGCCGGAGGCATAAGCGAAAACCCCACCTATCGCAACATTGGTGACCACACCGAGACGATTCAGCTGGATTTTAACCCCGGGGAAGTATCCTACCGGGAACTGGTGGAAAAATTTTGGGACAGCCATAACCCTTACAGCCAGCCATTTTCCCGGCAGTATCAATCCATGCTGTTTTATCAAGATGAAGAACAGCGGGAGACTGCCCTGGAGGTTAAGGAAGAGCTGGAAGCAGACTCGGGCAGGACCATCAGGACCGAGATTCAGGAATATGATAACTTCTATCTGGCTGAGGATTATCATCAAAAGTACTATCTTCAGAGTAACAGCAGCTTTAAAAATCACTATCTGCAGCTCTATGAATTTGAGGAATTTGTTGATTCTACAGCTGTTGCCAGAGTCAATGGTTATATCAATGGCGATGG
>SLJX01000104.1 GCA_007134885.1 Halanaerobiaceae bacterium | reverse complement strand
TGGTAAGCTCTCCCGCCTCAATTTCCCCCGGGGCAAAAAAGCTGTCAACCACCAGAGAAATCTGATGAGAGGTCAGCACCGGCTGATAGGGGGCTATGCTGGAATGATAGGGATATAATTTTTCCAGCAGCCGGCTGACTATTCTGGCCAGCAGGCGCTCAAAGGGCAAATATCCTTCCTCTGCTGGAGTCAGCATTACTTCCCCCTGTGCTGTGATAACCTGACCATTATAAAAAGCCTGTCGGAACAATTTTACCACTTCACTGCGATTATTTTCCAGGCGTTCCTCAATTCTTGATTGTATCTCCCGGGCCTGAGAGCTCCTGTCCTGCTGATATTCTTCCTGGAGCATCAGCAGAGCCAGCACCTGCTGCAAAAATTCCTTATTCCCGACTTCCTGGGGCAGCCAGAAGAGAATATTATCTATTTCCTGGCGGGCCAGTTCCGGCAGCAGCACTTCCTGGAGATATTTTCGCTGTTTTTCTTCAGCCAGCGGCCAGCCCACGAAGAGAGCAAAATCATCCTCCTCCCGGTTCAAATGCTCTGAAATATTTGAAATATTTTCCAGAGACAGCTCTTCCAGTTTAAGAAAATATAAAAAGCCGCTCCTTTCAGTTTTTTGCCAGCTAACTCTCCGCCGGCTCCTGGTATTTTCCAGCAGAGAAGCCAGCGGCATGGCGCTGTCCTCTACCAGCTGGCCCACCCGGCTTACCAGCCTGCTATCCTGAGGAAAAAAGTTGCTGACCAGATATTCAGTCCTTCTCTCCAGAATTAAATTAACATCAGCCTCTAAATCAATAAAGTAAAGTGTTTCACCCTCCTCTGTCTTCTCCCGGTTTAAATAGGCGCCCTGCCGAAGCAGCTGATCCAGCTGATCCTGGATATATTGATAATTGGCCTCCGGATCCAGTTCTGTGACCGGTTTCAGCAGATATCCGGCCAGTTCATCAACGGTAAGCTTTTTTTCCAGAGGTGAAATTGCAGCAAGAATCAAAAGCTTAATCAATCCCAATCCGGTCTCTTTATCCTCCTCTGCCAGCAGAGAATCTATCTCCTGCTGATAAAATTTATAGACCTTCTCATAATAGGGATTGGTGGCCAGGGATTCCCTGATTCGAGCTAAAAAGTGGTCAAATATGCGCTCGGCTGTTAACAGGCTGTCAGACGATTCCTCCAGCATACCTGGTATATCCCGGGATTCATCTCCCTTGAGCTGATAATGAATGAAATCAATAACGCCCCGGTGCTGGGAAAATAGGGGTTTCAAATTATCCAGCAGATCCACCGCCGGGGGATGAACCGGATACAGTTCCAGAAAAGCTGTCCGGGAAAGTCTGGTTCTGGGAAAAAGCTCACAGTACTTATCATAGATCTCAGAAATCTTCTCTTCACTCCCCGGCTTTTTCCGGATTAAACGCCCGGAAATCAACTCTTTGATATGGTGTTCTCCCAGATAAAATCTAACCGGATAACGGTCTTTAATCTTGTTAAAAGCCTCCGGGGTGGTTTCGCCTGTTTTTTCAATCTCCTCCTGAAGGGTGGCCAGAATCCAGTAGGGTTCATGGGTGGCATGTTCTCCAATAAACTGGAGAAATCTGATATCTTCATTAAAACGGCGGCCGCTGCTTTTGGAACGAAGAAATTCTGACAGCTCATCAATTAACAGCACCAGGCCCTGAAACTTGCTTTCTTCAAGATAGCGGTTTAGCAGCTCAAAGGCCCTGGACCTGTCATATTTAAACCGGTAGGGCAGGCTGAGGTGATCAAGCAGAGCCTCCAGCTCAGAAAGATCCTCCCGGTTAAATATTTCCTCCCGGGAAAGACCTTTGCTTTTGAGATACTGCTCCAGCTGGTCGCCATATTTCTCATTTATCATTTCCTCCATGTGGCTGACAAACTCCTGCTCCTCACCACCGGTCCAGAAAAACTCCCGGCCTTCCTCAGCCAGCCTTTCCCGTAGTTTATCCAGCACTATCTGTTCCAGATATTCCCTGCTGCTGTGTTCTACCAGGGAAATTGTCAAAGTTAAAAAATTCTGCTCTTTCAGCTCATTTATCTGCTGGCTGATTTTCTCATCCTCCAGCTGCTCTGCAACCGGCTGCCAGTCAGCCTGTCGGGAAAAGAGCAGATTTATAATGCTCAAAAGATGGGATTTCCCTGAGCCAAAATTCCCCTCAATAAAATATCCCCGTCCCTCTCTGCTGCTGAGATCAGAGAGCAGGGCCCGAAAAACTCTCTCAATTTCAGAAGTCACTACAAAACTTGAAGTTATATGGGAACGGAGTTCTGGCTTTTGACAGTCAGCCAGCTGAATTACTGTTTTTACTTCCGGTACTTCCACCAGATCTGCTATCTTAAGTTTGCTCATTATTTTCTGCTTCAACCTCCCTGGCCAGTTTATTGACCGCACTCCAGTATTTTTTCAGACCTGTTTCCTGGATCAGTTCCTGAAAAAAGTTCATTCCTTCCCGCTGTTTTTCTGCTTTCCTGAAAGCAGCCTCCAGTGTATTGCGGGTATAATAGTCATTGGGATCCTCTTTTAGAACTTCCTTGAGATGAGGAAGAGATTTATCATATTCCCTCTGTTTGTAAAGGGCAAAACCCAGCAGCTTTCTGGCAAATAAATTTTCCGGATTGTCAGCCAGGAAGCTTTGAAAAACATCTACCGCTTCCTCCATCCTGCCGGCTTCTTTCAGCTTCTGTCCCAGCAGAAGTTTTAACTCCTGTTTATCCTGTCCTCCGCCAATATTTAACAGTTTTCTTAATTCCTGCACGGCTTTTTCCGGCTCCAGTTTTTCAAGTTTAAGTTTAATTTTCTGCCGGTAGGCAAAATCATCTTCCGGTTTTTCTTTAAGGTAATCAGCTATATATTTTTCCGCTTCTCCATATTTACCCTGTTTCTCCAGAGCATTGCCCAGTAGTTTTTTGAATTTTGCTTTTCCGGTTTTATTATACCATTCCCGGGCTAATTCTTCAGCTTCCTGATATTTTCCCATTTTATTCAGAACATTAATTAGACGAAAGGCCAGATAACCTGACTCCTTTTGTTGGTAGGCAGCCTGAAAATATTCCCGGGCTTCTTCAAACTCCCGGCTGCGATAGGCAGCATTGCCCAGGACAGTCAGAGCCCTGTCATCTTCAGGTTTCTCCTGAAGAACCTCCCGGGAGAGTTCTCGGGCCCTGGCAATCTGATTCATCCTCACCAGCAGATCTCCCAGGCTGGTCTTCAGGTAAATATTTTCCGGATAATTCTCCAGGCCCTCCTGAAGGAGCTGACGGGCCTGGCTGTACTTCTTCTCCTGCTTGAGCTTCCGGGCTTCAGCTGTTATTTTTTTTACCTGCTGATATTCTTCTCTGTCACTCATACTAATCATCCTTAATATCCTGTTTGCCGGAAAATAACTCTCTTAGTTTTTGCGGGACTCACTAAGTTTTATAATCCTTCACACAAGAGATATCCCGGTTATTCCTCTGCCCAAACAGTTTTATGCTCCCAAATACCTGGCTTGAGGTAACATAACCTGAGCCTTTATCCTCTCAAAACAGTCCCGTTAGCTAAACACTTTGTCCTGATTTTTCTGTTCTGTCAGCTTTCCTTTCTTCCGGTAAATTTGAGCTCTTCAATCTGCAGTGCCGGTACGTAGTTAAAGGCACTGAAGCCCTCTACTTTTTCCCTCCGGGGAGAAATAGCAGCAACTTTGTTGAAGGCATCCAGCATACTATCAGTAAAGCGCAGATCCTGAACCGGTGCCGTAATTTCTCCCTTCTCTATTAAGAAGGTTCCATCCCGGGTTAAGCCGGTAAAAACAGCCTGCCGGGGATTGACTATATTCATATAGTGAAACCGTGTTATTAACAGACCGCGATCCAGGGAAGAAATCATCTCTTCCTGGCTGCTTTCTCCTGGCTCCATGACCAGATGAAGGGGAAAACCTCCGATATCCGGACGGCCAATGGAGTGCCCGGTGGTTTCTTTTTCATCCAGGATGGCACTTTTCAGATCATAGGCCAGCTCCCGGGCTACACCCTCTTCGATGATGGTGAGTTTCTGCCGCCGGGCTCCTTCCAGATCAAAGGGTAAATTTGCAGTTTCGGGATGCTCGCAGTTGTCGGTGATTGTTATATTTTTTCCAAAGACCTGTTCTCCCAGTCTGTCAGCCAGAAAACTCATGCCCTTCTGCACACTCCTGGCACTAAAACCCACATAGGAAAGATAGGAGAGAATACCTCCCACAGCCAGGGGCTCAAGGATTACCGGATAGCTCCCGGGCTCCAGCTGAACAGGATCCCTTCCCTGATGAGCTTTATCGGCTGCCCGGGAAAAGGCCCGACTGATATCAAGATCCTCGGATTTATCTGAAATTAAAGCCGCAAAACCGGTGCTGTCTCCGCTGTTAACCACGGTGCTGAAGTCCACCTGAGTCCGGCGGGCATAACGGGTGATACCGCTGCTGTTGCCCAGTGCTAGAAAACCATTATCCAGAGATAAAGAACCTGCTGCTTCCCTATCATTTTGGAGCTTCTTTAGTCCTGACTCCAGCTGACCGGCCCGACCTTCAATATCAAATTCTTCCAGCAGTCCGGGATCATATTCTTCGGCATAAATGTCCTCCGGTTCAATGATGAAGGGGATCTCCAGTTCAGCTTCTGGAGCAACTTCCAGATTCCTCTGCAACTCGCGGAGGGCTTCCTTAAGATCCTCCTCTCCCAGGCGGTTGGTGGTTACCCTGGCCCTTCTTTTGCCATCCACCGCTATCAGCTCAACAGTCAAATCCTCCTGGCTGACATTCTGATGGATTTCAGAGCCGGCAAAACGGGTCAATCCTCTGTCCTGACCGCTGAGCCTTATCTGAACATCCAGAGAGCCCGCCCAGCCCAGAATTCGGTCTATTACCAGATACGCTTCAGCTTTAGTTAGCATCTTTAACACCTACCTTTACCTGACGGAAACGGGTGGGAGCAGAACCATGCCCCACATGTGCTGATTGACCGGGCTGTCCCTTGCCGCAGTTTGGCACCCCGAAAAGCTGCCAGTGCTTTTCACTGCCAATACCATCGCATCTTTTCCAGAACTTTGGTGTAATCCCGGAATAAACAGGGTTTTTATAAATCTTCCCTGTCAGCCGACCGTTTTTAATCTCATAGGCTATCTCACAGCCAAATTGAAAATTAAGCCTTTTATCATCAATGCTCCAGCTGCGGTTGGTTTTGAGGTAAAGACCATCATCTATACCGGCCAGTAATTCTTCTCTGCTCAGATCCCCGGGCTCAAGATTAATATTTGTCATTCTGATCAGAGGAATATTCTGCCAGCCATCTGCCCGGGCAGCTCCTCCTGAAGTCCGCCCAATTTGACCGGCAGTATCCCGGGAGGTCAGAAAACCTGTCAGAATTCCATTGCGAATAATATCAATCCGCTGGGCTGGAACTCCCTCATCATCATAACCAAAGGTGCCCAGCCCCCGGGGTGTGGTAGCATCAGCAGCAATATTTACCCGGCTGGATCCATATTGAAATTCATCCAGCATCTCAGGCTCCAGGAAACTGGTTCCGGCATAGGCAGCTTCTGAGCCAAAAATTCTGTCCAGTTCTATGGGATGGCCCACACTTTCGTGAATCTGCAGGGTCATCTGATCACTGTCAATCACCAGATCATACTGTCCCGTGGGGCATTCCTCGGCCTCAGCCAGTTGAGCTGCCTCCCGGGCAGTCTCACCGGCATTATCAACCAGATCCAGCTCTTCAATAAACTCATAACCGGCGGTGGCATAATTGCCGCCAAAGCCGCAGGGATAGCTGCGGACCAGCATATCATCCTCTGCCAGGGTGGTGGCCTGGATACCTCCTCCAGATTCCAGCAGTTCCTGGTGAATAACGCTGCCCTCAGTATCGCCATAAATTTTAGTGATTTTAGTAAAGGTCAGGGATCCTGAAGTTTTAAAAAGCTCTGCTTCGGATAACATCTTTTCTTCGGCTGTTTTCAGAAGTTCAATTTTTTCATTGACCGTAATTTCAAAGGGGTCAATTTCATAGGGGGTTAGATAACTGTCCTGCACTGCCTCTCTCTCGGTAAAACTTACTCTGTTCTTTTGAAGTCTGGCAGTTGCCCGGGCAATCTTTATGGCCTTAAGAGCAGTAGCCTTCAACCGATCCAGATCGGAAACAGCAGCAAACCCCGGGGCACCATCAATCAGCACCCTGATGCCAATTCCCGCATCAACTTCACTCTCCAGTTCCTGCACCATTCTGTCTTCGGTGCAAATTGCTTCAGTCTCCGTTCTGACGTATCTGACATCAGCATAATCCACACCTTTATCCTGTAAATACTGGATAAGATCCGTTACTTGATTTTCCAAAAAATCCCCTCCCGGCTGAACAGATTCCTGTCCAGCAAAATTAGATAAATTCCTGTATTTCTCTTAGGTATATAATACTGCATAAATTGTTTATTTCCTGCAAAATCAACTGAACCTCTGGCTCAACAATCTATTTGTATCAGTTTTTTAAAAATATCAGGCATTTTACTGCAGTTTGATTTCATAATATAGTTTAGAACTGAAATAAATCCTATTTCAATTGATAATTCAACTGAAACCCGCTCAACTTTTTAAAATATCAATAATATGATATAATTTTTAATTAGAAAATAAAATTAAATTTATTAATTTTTATATCATTGGTATATTTAATCAAGCAGAAAGGGGGACTGAAATAATGTACAGGGCCAGAATTGTTTTTGTTTATATCGCTGCTTTTGTTTTTTGGCTGCTTCTCTCCGGAAATTTTACTGTAACTAATATTCTGCTGGGATTGCTGGTCTGCCTGGCAACCCTGCTTCTCTTTCGCGGATTTTTATTCAGCAGAACCGGCAAAAAAATATCTTTCCTGGCTTACTTAAAAAGAACTTTAATCTTTCTAATTTTACTGCCAATCTTTTTCTATCAGGCCTATAAATCTTCGCTTCAGGTTTTACGGCTGGTTTTAAGCCCCAGAATAAATCTGCACCAGGGAATTGTCAGAATGTCAACCAGAATAAACAATATTAATGGTATCACCATGCTGGCTAATCTGATCACTTTAACTCCAGGCACTATTACTGTGGATATTGAAGAAAAGGACAAGGAAAGATTTCTTTATGTCCATCTGCTTGATATCGACATAGAAAGGCGGAGGGAAATTAAGCAGGAAGTAGCCGGAGCCTTTGAACCCTGGATAATAAAAATTTTTGACCGGCCCTAAAAATGTTCTAACTTGTTGAGAGGGGGAAGATTAATGCAGCTAACTTTTCTAATTTTGATTGTGCTGTTCTGTGCCGCTATCTCCTTTTATCGCTTATTATCCGGACCTCATGTCTTGGATAGAATTGCAGCTATAAATGCAATCGGTATAATGCTGCTGACTGTTCTCGTTATCCTGGGGTCCTTTTATGAAAGAGCTCTTTTTATTGATGTGGCCCTGGTATATGGAGTTCTCTTATTTGTTGATGTCCTTGTTATGGCCAAATATTTCGGTTCCCCAGATAAAACTGAGGAGGAGAATCAATGATTATTCAGGATATTCTGGCCGGTTTTCTCATGATAAGTGGCGTAATATTTTTTCTAACCACAGCAATTGCCCTGCTGAGATTTCCCGACTTCTTTTCAAGAATGCATGCTGCTTCCAAGTGTCTGGTTGGAGGAGGTATTTCTATTATATTCGGGCTGATCATCCAGGAAGGAATCTCTCCCCTCTCCCTCAGACTGCTTTTGCTGATCATTTTTCTTTTAATCACCACTCCGGTTGTCGGTCATGCCCTGACCAGATCTGCCTATCAATATGGTTATCTGAGTGAAATGGTCCAGGATGATATGAAAGATCTGAAAGCCGGGAATGATAGCAATGATTGAGATAATTTTAATGCTGCTGATTCTTCTGCTGGTTGCTTCAGCAGCCATCGCACTTTTTTCTAAAAAGCTGTTAAACTCAATAATTACTCTTTCAATTTTCAGCGCCCTGCTGGTAATAATTTTAATTATCTTCCAGGCCCCCGATTTGGCCCTGGCAGAAGCCGTAATTGCTGCTGGCATAACCACCAGCTTCTTTATTATCACGATAAATAAAACTGAAGGTGTTAAATAAGATGAAAAAAATAAACTTTGATAAAGTTTTCAGTTTTATTCTTGTCAGCCTGCTGGGTCTATTTATCTTGAGGGTGCTGTATTCAGTTGCTGGAGAAGAAGCTGCCAGATTTACTGCTGACCATTATATCAATTTTGGAGTGGAAGAAACATCAGCAATTAACATAGTTACAGCAATTCTCTTCGATTATCGCGCCTTTGACACTCTGGGTGAAGCGACAGTAATCTTTACGGCTGCCTCTGTAGTTGCATTGCTGCTCCCCCGTCATGAGGCCAGTATGTTAAAAACTGAATTCACCCCTGTTGTGCAGCAGTCTATCGCCTTTGTCCTGCCCTTCCTCTGGATAATCAGCATTTTTTTAATTGCCTATGGCCATCTTTCACCTGGAGGAGGCTTTTCTGGAGGAGTTATTATCAGCGCTATTTCAATTCTGATAATTTTTACCTATGGCTATAGATATATGACACGCCGCTTTAATGTAAAAAAATTATCATTGATTGAAGATATTGGAGCTCTGGCTTTTTTAACAATCGGCCTGGCTGGAATAATTGCTGGTGGCACCTTTTTAGCCAATAGTCAGGTGGGAATCTATCCCGGCACCCCAGGAGAATTACTAAGCGGCGGGCTGATGCCCCTCAGCAATTTTGCGGTGGCTGCCAAAGTGGGAACGGGTTTGAGCGTTATTTTCCTATCACTGGCAAGGGAGGATTAAAAAATGGTTCTAGTATTTCCAGCAATTGCTGTTTTAATTTCTATGGGAATTTATGCTGTTCTGACCCAAAAAAATATGATAAGAATTATAATCGGGATCAGCATTGTCGAATCTGCGATAATTCTCCTGCTGGGAGCCATTGCCTATATCCCAGAAGGGGTGGCTCCTATTTTAGATCAGCCCTATGATACTGTGGTTGATCCTTTGCCGCAGGCCCTGGGTTTAACAGCTGTTGTTATCAATGCCAGCACAACAGCCATTATGCTTGCTCTGGTAATCAAGCTTTATAACAGATATCAAACTCTTGATATCCATGAAATTAGAAAGCTGCGAGGTTAATATCAAGTTGTTAATTTACGCTTTTAAGCAGGGAAATTTTTCAACCTGTCAGGAGGATAATTATGCATCTGCCAATATTGCTGATAATAATCCCACTTTTTACAGTTTTTTCTCTGGGGCTCTTCGCCTTTTTCAGTAAAAAATATATTATTCCCCTAGTGCTCACCTCCAGCCTTTTGAGCACAGTAATAATCTTCTTTTTTATATTTAACAGGGAAACCAAACTGCCC
>SLJX01000013.1 GCA_007134885.1 Halanaerobiaceae bacterium | reverse complement strand
GAACCTTTTTACCTTCCCGCAGCAATGTAACTATCTGAACAATAATAATTTCCAGGTCATCCCGCTCATAACCAAGAGCTTCCATCACAGCCTTCATTCTCTCAATATAGCCATGATGATCTGCTCCCCAGACATTGATTAAATGTTCAAATCCTCTCTCCATTTTGTTTTTATGATAGGCAATATCTGCTGCCAGATAGGTAGGGCTGCCATCTGATTTGATTACTACCCGGTCTTTATCATCTCCAAACTCCGTGGATTTAAACCAGAGAGCCCTATCCTTTTCATAAACGTAACCTCTATCCTTTAGTTCCGCAGTAACCTTCTGAATTTTGTTATTCTCATGGAGGGCTCTTTCACTGAACCAGTTATCAAAAACAATCCCAAATTTCTTTAAATCCTGGCGTATTAATTTAAGCATCTCCTCCAGGGCAAATTCCCGGGCAATCTGAGAAGCTTCACCATCAGGCTTTTCCAGCAGTGCGCTGCCGTAGTGCTTTTTTAGCTCCCGGGCAATATCAATAATATAATCACCCCGGTAGCTGTTTTCCGGCATGTTAATCTCAAGACCAAAGAGCTCCTGATACCGGAGATAGGCTGATTCTCCCAGGAGATTAATCTGATTGCCGGCATCATTAATATAATACTCTCGATAGACATCATAACCGGCCGATTCCATAATATTGGCCACCACATCTCCCACTACTGCACCCCGGCTGTGGCCTACGTGAAGAGGCCCGGTGGGATTGGTGCTGACAAATTCCAGCTGTACCCGCTGCCCCTTTCCCTGATTGGTCCGGCCGTAGTCCCGGCCGGTCTCCAGAATTTTATCAAGTGCTTCAACCAGCCAGCTTTTATTTAAGGTTAAATTGATAAAACCCGGCCCGGCTACCTCTGCCTTCTCAAGAATCTCAAGATCCAGATTATCAGTCAGGGATTCAGCAAGGCTGCGGGGATTTTTCCCCAGTCTACCGGCCATTACCATAGCAATATTGCTGGCATAGTCTCCATGGCTTTTTTCTCTAGGCACCTCCACCTCCACAGGAGGAAACTTAGATTCCTTAAGCTCCCTGTCCTGCAGCACCTGCTTCCGGGCTTTTTCCAGGGCAGTGATAAGTTTATCCTCCAGCTGCCCTACAGGATTGTAATACATTTTTAGTAACTCCTTTCACTGATCTCTTAAATTACTTATCACTGATTGCACTGCATAAAGTCGCTATCATCAAATTTTGAAATTATAATCCCCATCATATCAATCATCCTGTCAATCAAATTTCCAGAAAATAACTTTTTGCAGCAGAACCATCACTACTTAATGAAATATAATAAAATAACTATCAAATAATGAGCTGCATAGCTTAAAATATCGCAATTTTATCCAGCAGCAGATTTCATGATATGTCCTTAGCAACACAAAGACTATAACAGGAGCAAAAATGTAGGGGATAATTTCCAAATTAAATCTCATGCTTTTGAAGATTACAATCATAAATAAAAACTTATTGACCAATCTTTAAAACAAACATCCTGGGATTGCAAAGACTTGGGATTGCCGGGAATTTCAATAAATAAAAATTAAGTTTTAATCATTAAGTAAAGGAGCATAAATATGTAACCCCGGCTGTCTGCAGTTGCAGTTGTCTTAACTACGAGAAACCCTTTTCCGATAATTTTTAAAAAATCAAAGCCATTTATACAAGAAAAATCTAAGCTATTTACCAAGCTATATTTTCCCCCGGCCAAATTCTTCCCCCTCTTCTGCCGACTTGAGGGTAGCAAAATCTTTGACCACCATCCCCTGTTTTTCCATTTCGTTCATCAGCTCCCGAAGCGCCCGGGTATTACCAAATAAGGAAGGTTTCAGAAAGGCCATTGACTCCTGTCCCACAGTTCTCTTGCAGCGGGAAAAGGTCTCTCCCATAACCTGGGGTGGGCGTCCTTTAATCAAACCCTCTTTTTCGCTGCCGACAATTACCAGATCATAGACATGAAAGCTGATATCCCGACCGCTGGATCCGCTGGCAGCCATCATGTCAACCCGGTGTCCGCTGGTTTCTGCGCCTTTTTTTATCCCCTCAGCCACCTGGACAACCTTTTTGTCCGGGGAGTGTAATATCAGGATCTTTTGCACTTTTCTCCGCCCCTTTCTCCTCAGCAATTTCCTTGCCAAACCTGAAAAAATTATATCATAATCCTGTCTCAAAAACAAAGAGTGGTACAAGAGAACATTTCCAGCTAAATAAAAAAGGCAGCTTCCAGTCAGCTGAATAAACTGCCGGAACCCGCCTTAGAAATTTGAGCTCTCTGATTTGAGAAATTTAGCTGGCTTCCAGTTCCAGTTTCTTGAGAAGTCGACCCTTGGGCATGTAACCCACCAGCTTTTCTTTGACTTCTCCATTTTCAAATATAATCATGGTAGGAATGCTCATAACACTATATTTTCCTGCTGTTTCCTGATTTTCATCAACATTCAGCTTGCAGACCTTGAGCTGTTCCTTATAATTATCGGCAATTTCATCAATTACCGGAGCAACCATCTTACAGGGTCCGCACCAGGAAGCCCAGAACTCCACCAGCACCGGACGTTCCTCTTCATCAAGCACCGTCTCTTTAAAATTCTCGTCGGTGACATCAATTGGTTTTGTCATTTATAACTCCTCCTCTTTCCAGTAAATTTTCTCCTGATAACAAAAGCTTCCTCAAAATCCAACAAAAAAGATAAAACAGTAACTTTATAATTTTACATCTGTGTTTTATTATATCGCATCTGCTCTCAAAGTATGTTAATCATTATACATTCATTATACCTTAAATTAAGCTAACTTTCCAGATAATTTTTAAAGACCAGCCAGGCAACCTGATTTTCATTCCAATCCCGGCGAATCCGGTAACAAAACTTTACTGAAGCTTCAGAAGCTTCTTCTTTGCCCCGGGCACCGATATAGGGAGTCATGTTGATGCCGTGATTGAGAAAAAAGTATTATTTCTGGAAGCTATTTCAGCTACAGCCGCCAGAACCGCCACCTCTCTAGCAGGTAATTAAAACTGAATCAGGCAGTAAAGCTAAAAAATGATTTTATCTAATAATAATCAAAAATTAAGTCTATATCTTTTTGCCCGCTACCATACCAAGAATTGTTACAGCATCCTTGGGGGTGGAATAGGGGGGAGCATAGGACAGATCAAGCTGAAAAAGATCATCAGCGGTTAGTTCACTATAAATTGCTGAAGCCAGAACATCGATTCTCTTATTAACTCCGCTTTTCCCCAGCGCTTCAGCTCCCAGCAAACGACCGGAATTCCGATCAAAAATTCCCCGCAGGACAAAGTTTTTAAAACCAGGATAATACCCGGCATGATTGGGAACATTAACCGTTACAGAGACAGGATCAAAACCTGCTTCCTCTGCCTCCTCTTCTTTAATGCCAGTGGTAGCAATCGTAAGATCAAATACCTTGGTGATTGAGGTGGCCAGTATGCCAAAATGACTGCCAGAACCTCCGGCAGCATTGGTTCCTGCCACCCTGCCCTGTTTATTGGCAGTCGAACCCAGCGGCACCCAGACAGGTTTGCCGCTTACCAGATTAATACTTTGAACACAGTCACCACAGGCATACACATCCCTGAGGTTGGTTTCCATGCGATGATTAACCCGGATGGCATTTCTCACCCCCAGCTCAATCCCGGCCTGGGCTGCCAGTTCAGACACCGGACGCACTCCAATAGCAAACAGTACCAGATCAGCCTGAATTCTGCGATCTTTATCCGTTACCACCTCCGAGACAAACCCATTCCCAATAAATTCTTTAACTGCCTCTTCGGTGTAAAGTTTAACACCCTTATCCTGAAGGTGACTTTCAATTTTATCTGCAAGTTCCGCATTTACCAGGGGCATAACATTCTCCTGCATTTCAATCAGGGAAATTTCCATTCCCAGCTTATCAAAGGCTTCGGCCATTTCCAGTCCTATATAACCTCCTCCAACGATAACTGCTTTCTTAACATTTTGATGACCGGCCAGCCTTTTGATCCGGTCTCCATCCTGTATTGTCCTTAAAGGTAAAACCCGCTCTAATTTTATTCCTGGAATAGGTGGAGTTAAGGGCCTGGCTCCGGTAGCTATGATCAACTTATCATATTTTTCCCGCCCCATCCTATCATGAACCAAATCTTCATATTCAATAAATTTTTCTTCGGGATGGATAGCGGTCACTTCATGAGATATGTTAACCTTAACTTCATACTTTTCCCGGAACTCATCAGGGGTATTCATGATTAGCTGAGATCTTTCAGGTGTAACTCCAGAAATATAATAGGGTAGTCCACAGCCAGCATAGGAAATATTTTTATCCTTTTCAAAAAGAATAATTTCAGCCTCAGGATTCACCCTTCGGGCCCGGGCTGCTGCACTTGTTCCTGCTGCCACTCCACCTATAACTGCTATCTTCATAAAAATTCCTCCTTAAACCTGCTCAACTTAATGCTCAGTTTCAGATTATCAGACTGATTCAAGCAATTTAAAAAACAAAAATTTATCACTCACTCAAAAACTTATTAAAATAAAAAATTCAACCAGCTTTTAACCAGCTTAATAGCAAATTCTCCTGATTATTATTCCGTTTTATTATTATACCATCTCCTTCAGATAGTGGCAAAATTTAAGCGCCCGCTAAAACTATCAGGAAGATGTGATAATTTAAGGAATAATACTCAAAAATTCTCAGGCTAAAATATTAAAATTCCGGCTGCTCCGGCAAAAACTATTACCAGTCCGGGATGAATTCCGGTGACAATCAGAATAAGAAATACAGCAGTAGCTAGCAGGAAACCCGAAATCTGCCAGCTTAAAGAAAGGGCTATGGTATAGATAAAATAGCAGATCAAGCCAACCGTAGCAAAGGAAACTCCTCGGAGAAAAGCGGTAAAAAAAGCCTGCTCCTGCAGTCTGGCCAGCAGTCCGACTAAGCCTATAATTATCAGAGCCGGAGGTAGTATAATCCCCAGATTTGCCGCCAGTACTCCCGCAAGGCCGCTTACCCGATAACCGGTCAGGGTGGCAAATTTTATAGAAATGGCGCCCGGTATTCCCTGAAAAATGCCGGTAAATTCAGCAAACTGTTCGGCAGTCAACCAGCTGTAATTGTCCACCACTTCTTTTTCAATCAGGGGATAGAGAACATATCCTCCACCCAAGCTGAAAACTCCCACCCGAAAAAAAGCAGCAAATAAATTTAATAGAGATGTCATCTTTTCACCTCTTTCAAATGTTTTAGTTTAATGAAAATTCCTGGAATATTTTTTACATCATTCCCCGGTCATTTCAAGTCCAGCAGATTCTTTTCAGAGTTCAGAATTTTGAAGTTAGATAAAGCGTTTAAAGTTGTTTTAATATTTAGTCTTTTAAATTATTAATATCATAGCTCTGCTACGAAAAGTTATTTTGCTGGCAAATTGATTGACAGGATGAATGATTATGATGGGGATTATAATTTTGAAATTTGATGATATCGACTTTATGCAGTGTAATCATATCATAAAATAGGCAATACTCTTATATCTGTTATCTGGATTAAATGTATATCATAATATGATAAATATTGCGAACAGCAGCTATTGCAAAGATTTTCTCCTGGAAGTCCAGGAAATTAAAAGCCAGACTCCCAGAAAACCCAGCAAAAACAGCAAAACTGCCGCAAACCCGGGAGCAGGTGGAACTACACTGCCCAGCGAACCCAGTATCAGACCACTTAAAAAATACATGATGGTCCGCCGGCGCTTCTGCAGCAGCCAGCTTAAAAACCAGGCAAAAACAATCAGACCGGCTGCCAGGCCAGAGCCAAAAAAGAACAGGGGAACCAGGCTCAGGTTGGCGATGGCAGAAATTACCGGGTAATAGACTCCCAGGATTACCAGCATTGTACCGCCGCTTATCCCGGGAAGAATCATAGTAGCACTGCCGAAAAAACCTCCTAAAAATATTCGGAAATTACCGGCACTACCAGAAAGTCCGGAAGTGCCTCCGGAAAATAGGAGCGCGGCTATAATACCAAGGAGTATCAAACCATAATTTAATATTTTGCCCTTAGAGAAATCGCCCTTAAAATCCAGGCCGCCAGCCTCTCTTAAAGTTACCCTTAATGATGCCAGTATCATTCCAGCCAGGAGAGCCATGACCCGGTCAGGGTAGAGTTGGACGAAGCGCTCGATTACCAGTGCTCCCAGCAAAGCACCTCCCGCTCCTCCCATTCCCAGGGGCAGAAGAAATTTCAGGTCAATTTTTTTCAAAGCTTTAAGCAGAGGTTCATAAATATATAATATCAAAGCCACCGTACCGCCGCTCATGCCAGGCAGAGTATTAGCCAGGCCGATTGGCAGGCCCTGCAAAAAAATCCTGGTATTTTTCTCAAGCAAAAACCGCACCTCCTGCGTTTAAATCTTCTGTTTCTCTCCCTCAAGCAATATTTTCAGGGGCTCACCCTGTTCTCTTGTTACTCTTGAACCTGTGGAAGTCACTTTAATATTTAGAATCCTTCCCAGGTAATTGATTTTGAAGCTGTAGCTCTTCCATTTTTCAGGGATAAAGGGTTCCAGACTGAGGATTCTTTCTTCCTTCTCTTCACCGGCAATCCTTTTCAGTTTCATACCTGCAAACCCGTGAACTATCGACATCCAGGTGCCGGCCATGCTTGTTATATGAAGTCCATCCTCCGTATCTTTATTAATATTTTCCAGATCCAGCCGGGCTGTCCGTAAATAGAGCTCATAGGCCCTCTCCTGATAGCCAATTTCTGCAGCAATTATGCTGTAAACGCAGGGAGAAAGAGAGGATTCATGGACAGTCCGAGGCTCATAAAAATCAAAATTTAATTTCTTGGTAGCCAGATCATAATGATCAGAAAGAAAATAAAGACCCTGGAGGACATCGGCCTGCTTAATATAACAGGAACGGAGAATGCGGTCCCAGGACCAGTTTTGATGGAGTGGCAAATCCTCCTCCGGTATCTCAGCCACCGACTTTAATTCTTTATCCATGTAGCCATCCTGCTGCTCGAAAACCTCCAGGTCCTCAACATAGGGATAATACATCTTATCTATCATATCCCGCCATTTTTCCAGCTCTCCTGCCGATAATCCCAGCTCATTCCAGAGCTTCTGGAAACTTCCAGGATACCCATCCTTTAAGTAATCAATAGTTTCCAGGGCATATTCCAGGCACCATACCGCCATGCGGTTGGTATACCAGTTATTATGAACATTATTTTCATATTCATTGGGGCCGGTGACTCCCAGAATCATATATTTATTTTTGCGGGGATTGAAATGGGCTCTATCCTCCCAGAAGCGGGCAACTTCAGCAATAACTTCAAAACCATAATCAGCCAGATATTCTCTATCTCCGGAGTATTGAATATAGTTATAAATGGCATAAACTATAGCAGCATTGCGGTGGATCTCTTCAAAGGTAATCTCCCACTCATTGTGGCACTCCTCTCCGTTCATTGTTACCATGGGATAAAGAGCACCATCAAGTCCCAGTTTATCAGCATTTTCTCTGGCCTTGTCCAGATGATGGTAGCGATAAAGCAGCAGATTCCTGGCTATTTCATTATCCCGGGTATTTAGATAAAAAGGCAGACAGTAAGCTTCGGTATCCCAGTAAGTTGCTCCTCCATATTTTTCTCCGGTAAAACCCTTGGGCCCTATGTTCAGTCTGGGGTCATGACCGGTATAGGTCTGATTGAGTTGAAAAATATTGAAACGAATGCCCTGCTGGGCAGCAGCATCACCCTCAATTCTGATATCTCCCTCATCCCAGATATCTTTCCAGGCCCGGGAATGTTCAGCAAAAAGCTTCTGCCAGCCTGCATTCCGGGCTTCTCTCGCTCTGCTGCGAGCCTGACTGATGGTGTCATCATCCGGATAATCCCGGTTGGTGGTAACTCCGATATACTTCGTCAGATTAATTTCTTCTCCTGGTTTTGCTGTAAGGAAAATAGAATTATCAACATATTTCTTCTCCTGACAAGCCGTAATCTCTACCGGATGTTTATTAAGTTTATATTCCATGGCTGCAGCCACCAGAAAATCAGACTTTTTGGTGCGCAGAGCAAGACAGCCTCTTCCTGCAGGTTCTCCTACTCCAGTTTCTGCTTTGCTTAGAGAAGCTTTCCAGAAAACCTCGCCATAATTAGCATCTTCATTGGTAATTGTGCCGTCAAGATAGGGAACCAGTTCCAGCTCAATCTCCTGATTTAATGGGGTAATACTGTAAGATACCGCTCCAATCTCTCGGCGGGCCATACTTAAAAACCGGCGGGCTGATACTGCTACCTGAACTCCGGCGTCATTCTCTGCTGTGAAGGTCCGTTTTAAAAAGCCCTGCTCCATATTAAGTTCTCGCCGGAAACTATTAACCTGCCAGCAGGCCAGATCCAGTTCTTCGCCGTTAATTCTCACATCTATGCCAATAAAATTAGTAGCATTTGGTACTTTGGCATAATACTCAGGATAGCCCACCTTCCACCAACCGACCACAGTCTTATCGGGATAGTAAACTCCTGCTATATAAGTGCCCTGGAGGCTGTCGCCGCTGTACTTCTCCTCAAAATTACCCCGCATTCCCATATGGCCGTTGCCCAGGCTCATAATGCTTTCTGTAAATCGATTTTCCCCGGGCTTAAAACCCTCTTCTATTATTTTCCATTCATCAAGTTTGAAATAATCCTTCATGAAGGTCACCTCATTTAATAAAATAAATATTAATGGCTACAATTATTGTCTCTGCTTCCTTGTCGGAAAGCAGAATAATCTGCTGTCAGCAGGAAACAAAATCGTTATTTTCCAGATAAAATCTCCAGGGCTTCCCCCTGTACTCTTCTGCATAATCTATGTTTATTCTCTCTGATCTGGCAATTTTTTCTCCTGGCTTAAGCTTACCGTCCGCAAGGTAAAGAGTGTCCTGACCTTTGAGATCATGGCCGTTAAAGCTGCGATCTATAGCAAGAGCCTGGGTTAATTTCCCCGGGCCATTGGTCAGCCTTCTTAAAACTTTCGGAAAGCTTTCAGGGGGTGAGTTCCAATTACCATCTGTCCTTCTGGAAACAAAAATACTGTCTGTATCGAAATCCAGCTCCCTGTTTGCAGCCATTTTTTCCAGCCCCTGTAAAGGTTCACAGGCTCTGAGCAAAACCGCCTCCGGTTTGTCCCGGTCCGAGGCAACCACATTCAGGAGATTATGAATTCCATAAATCAGATAAATATAGGCATAGCCCCCGGGCCAGAACATCACCTCAGTCCGTTCTGTTCTTTTGTTTTGATAGGCATGGCAGCCCTTATCTTCAGGACCTACATAGGCCTCAACCTCAACAATCCGGCATATTAGCCTCTCTCCCTCCCTTTCCCTGATGAGTTTTTTGCCCAGAAGTCGGGGAGCTAAAGTCAAGGCATCCTGCTGAAAAAATTCCTTGTTTAGTTTCACCGAGCCCACCTCTATAAGTTAGCTAGTATGATTAAAAATTAAATATCCAGACAGATTTTTTTCCTGACTGCTAAAATTCTCCGGCAATTGACAATCCCACAGCTGAAGTTTCTACCAGAGGTTTAATT
>SLJX01000080.1 GCA_007134885.1 Halanaerobiaceae bacterium | reverse complement strand
GGGTGATGAAGGTCCAGAAGGCCACGAAGCGCTTGAAGATATCGCGGTGCTCCTCGACGGTCCAGATCTGGTTGAAGGTAATTTCAATCCGGGCCAGCATGAAGACGATGACTGCCACCAGGGAGACAAAGCTGATCAGGCCGAGCTGCTCGATATCGACATTGAGGACAAAGCCCTCGAGATACCCCAGCAGAGCATCGCCGGTGCCGGTGGCCAGATTGGCCAGGATCAGCTCCCGGAGCTGCTCCACGATCTCATCAACCCGGCCGAAAAAATTGAAGAGGTTCATGATATAGAAGGCGAAGATCAGGAAGGGAACAATCGAGAGCAGGGTGATATAGACCATCCCCATGGAATGGATGAATATATCATTCTGGCGGGCTTTCTGGTAAACCCTGATAATAAAGAGCTTCCAGTTAAAGCCGGCAATCTGCTTTATGAGATTTTTAAGTTTGACAGCCGGTCCGGTTCCGGATTGCTTTTGTTTCTGGCTGCTGTCTGCCATGGCTATCTCACCCCTGGATATGCTGGTTTGCTGGTGTTAGCTGCTGGAATATTGCTGGTTTGCGGGAATCCTGCTGGTTTGCGGGAATTCTGGTGTGTTGGAATGCTAGTGTGTTGGTGTTAGCTGTAATCTATATTGTACTCTATACTGTATTTATCTACTTTACTCTATATTATATCATACTCTGTATTCTGTACTCTATATTATATCAACTGGAGCGTGGATGGAGCGTGGAGCGTATATTATATTATATCAGCTGGAGCGGAGAACTCCAAGCGCAAGCGCACACAACACAAGCGCAAGCGATGGTGGTGGCGTTTGGTGGGGGCGTATTTGGTGGTACCGGGTTCCATCCGGAATTTCGACAAAAATCGAGAAGAAGGCCTTGATAACAGAGGTAGGTCTGCTCTAACTGGACTAGTGGTATAATGCTGAGACTGATAATCTGGCTGGCAATCTTACAGGTGATATTATATAATTATGTCAGGTTGATTAGATTTTTTGAATGCTTTTGATTCTTCTGATCAGGGAATTGTATTTTGCTTCTAATTTTTTAGCTGGATTCTGGCCTGAAAGACGGGTTGATCTATTGGGTTGTTGTTAGAGAGATAGCAGGCTGTTTAAATTTTGTTTAAATTTCTGAAAATATTTGTTGCTATAACTGGAAAAATATAGTAAAATGAAGAGTATCAGGATATAAATCTATTAGGAAAGCGGGAGGTGCTGCCGGTGGCAGATGAAATTAAGCAGCTTATTGATATGGTGGCAAATTTGAGAACTACCATGCTGGATAAGTTTGCTGATATTGACGGGAGGTTTGACCGGATTGAAGAGAGGCTGGATGAGCATGATGCTAGGTTTGACAGGATTGATAAGCGGTTAGATGAGCATGACAGGCAGTTTGAAAATATACTGAGTAGGTTAGATGAGCATGACAGGCAGTTTGAAAATATACTTGGCAGTCTGGATGAGGTATGATAATCAGTTTGAAAATATGTTGGGCAGGCTGGATGAAAATGAGAGGCGGTCTGACAGGATTTTAAGTCGGATGGATAATTTTGATAGCAGGTTTGATGAAATAGACAGTCACCTTGCTAGACATGATAGAGAATTTACAGAAATTAATGGTCATTTCAAAGAAATCAAAGCGGATCTGGAGCAGTTGAAAAGCAACCAGAATAAAATTATCAATACCATGAAGGTATTTGACAAGCAGATTAAGGCTAACCGGGCGATGATTGAGAAACTGCAGAATTCTGAGGATTATTTGCAGCTTTGATAGCAATTTGATTATCAAAATGACTCAGGAGGATAATGAAGGGTGATGGATGCGGGGAGGAGGAGCAGGCGAGGCGGGATAGGCGATTCAAGCAGGTGGCGAGATTGAAAGGCAGGCGATTCCAGAGGCGGTTGATTGATGGGGCAGTCAACTCTTGAGGCTGACGAATGGATGAGCAGGCGAATGGCGGGTTGACGAATGGCAGAGCAGGCGAATGGCGGGTTGACGAATGGAGGGTGAAATGCCAAAAAGAAAAAGGGTCTGGTACCCGGGGGCGGTGTACCATATCATGTCGCGGGGTAACCGGCGATCCAAAATCTTTCGGGATGATTCTGATTATAGAGTTTATCTGAAAATTCTTGATAAGACCTGCTTTGACTATAAATTTCAGCTTTATGGCTACTGCATCATGCCGAACCATATTCACCTACAGCTGGAGACCGGGGAGACTGAGATCTGGGAAATTATGCGGAGGATCAACCGGGGTTATGCCTGCTATTTTAATCGCAGGCACAATCTTGTCGGTCATCTATTCCAGGGGCGCTATAAATCGAAATTAATTCAGGATCCTCATTATAATCTCCAGGTTAACCGCTATATCCATCTTAATCCAGTTAAGGCTGGCCTGGTCGAGAGGCCGGGGGATTATCTCTGGAGCAGCTACAGTTTTTATCTGGGTTACGAGAGAAGCGAGATTGTCAATCCTGACAGGATTTTGCGGTATTTCTGGCCTGATAATCGTCAGGGGTCTGCCAGTCCTGCCGGGCCTGCTGGGTCTGCTAGGTCTGCTGGGCCGATCGGAGAGCCAGGTGTCCCTGCTGCAGGCGAAGGTGAAGCCGGGAGTGCAGGCGAAATTGCAGCAGGGGGAGGACCTGAGGATGGCAGGTCTGATGAGGCTCTGGCTCCGGTTCAGGAGCTAACTGCCTCTTCGGCTGGGGCTGGAGATGGGGGCAGGGGAATGAGGCACTTCTCTGCTTCTGCTGGCAGGGGTCTGGCCAATCTCAAGCTGGCCCGAAAGGCCTATCAGCAGTATATTGAATCTGAACCTCCGGCGGATGAGGCCGGTATTGATCAGCAAATAGAGAAGGAGCTGGTGTAAAGTTGAGTTGATATTGTTCCTGCCTTCTAACTATGGCTATCTTTTATCTATCGAGCTATCGATTTGTTGTAGTGGGCTAGCCTGGAGCGAGCCCTGATATGCTGGTTAATGCTGTTGGGGAAATGTGGTGCTCAAGCGGGAAATTAGAGTTTCCGGGGGAGGAATTGTTTTACCCAGGTATGGAGCTGTGGTGCCGGGCTTGTCGCAGAGTTAGGGTGAATTCTGTCTTTCTGCTGTCGAAAATTGTTATAGTGTCGCGAAAATTGTGGCGGAACCCGGTACCGACCAAAATTGCACCCGCTCAGATAGCTTCAAAATGAATTCGAGGTTTGCTGTTTAATGATTCAGCAATTTTATTGATGGTTTCTAAATTGCAGTTCTGGCCATTTTCAATTCGCGAAATTACACTTTGCTCGGTTCCTATTTTTTCTGCCAGTTCTTTTTGGGTTAAGCCTAGTTCGCTGCGTCTTTTGATGATTTACCAGGCTAAATGATATTGTAATTCCATCTCATCCCAGTTTTTTTAAATTCAGGATTTTGCTGATATTTTTCTTCGAAAAACTCTTCTGATTCTTCTAAATTTTTCATGATTTTAATCACCTTCATATTTTTTGATAAAATAACTTTTTTGCAATGGCTTAATTAATAATTTTCTCTTTTAAGTTTCTCATTTCAGGATTTCCCTGATTTCTTCGAGAGACTCGAAATCAAATATACCATCTCTGATCTTAAATAACTGTTCCTGATCTGCCTGATCTAACTTCTCTTCCAGATCAGCAGGTAGCCTGGAAAACTTCTTAGCTATCATAGCTTTTAAAGTGGTCAAAATTCCTTTCTCCAAACCTTTCTTTTTACCTTCTTTCAAACCTTCTTTTTTACCTTCTTTTTTGCCTTTTTCCAGTGATTCTTCATAAATCTTCTGGGCGTAGGACTTACCCATGTTTTCACCTCCAGGTATACTGACTAAAAGCTGCTGTTCTGCTTTTTCCGGCTCTACCGGCAGATTCTCCTGGCTCCAGATGTAGGATCTGGCCAGTTCCACCAGATGAGCTGCATCCAGCTGGTGGATCTCTGCAAAATGCCTGAATATCTCGCTCATAAGCCTTAGTTTCAAAAATAGCAGATCAGGATCAGTGATGTGTTTGATTGACTGCAGTTCCAGATAGAGTTTAAGTTTGAGAGCCTCAATGGACCTGTCCTTTATCTCTTCGATATCGAAAATTGTGAGGTTGACTTCAATTACTTCAAAGATCGGGAGGTATCTGGTGAGGTTACTGTAGTTAACTTCTATATCTTCAGCAGGCTCTTCCTCAGATTCAGCAGTTGATTTTTCTGTCTTAGCAATTTCTACTTTCGTTTTATCGACCCCTTTAGCAATCCCTTCAGCAAAATCGTACTTCTCCCTATCAATGCCGGTGAAAAACTCGGGAAGCTGTTTGAGTGGGTCGGTGCGGATAACCTGATGCAGTAAAATCGGAATTATAAAAGGCAGCTGTCCCTGCTGGCGGTGCTCCTGCTGCCAGATTTCTCTGATATAATCCAGCAGCTGATAAACTACATACTTATCGTAGCTGCTCTTGTGTTCAAAGAGCAGGATTATTTCAGCTCGGGCTTTCCCTATTTCAGCCTGGAAGACCAGGTCAGCATATTTATTTTTCAGTTTGTCATTTAAAAGTCGGCTGCGCTTTTCATCCAGGGATTTTAATGTTATCTGATTTTGCAGTTTATCCGGGAGAGAATGTTTCAGGAAATTTTGAGTTACACCTTCATCGCTGAAAAAATAATAGAAGAGCGAGTCATGAGGATGATAGATAATGTCTTTAATATCAAATTTTTTATCTTTGAAAAAGTTAAGCTTATTGTTGGCTGGTTTTTTTCGGTCAGGAACAGTGTTATTATCAAGGGTATCATCAGGGGTATCTTCAGCGGTATTATCGAAATTGTTTTTAGCATTATCATTCATGCCTCTGCTCCGATCCATTTATATTATACCACAGCAGCGCAGTAAAGTCAGCTCAAAGTAATCGGTTGAAAAGCTGGTTTAATCTGCTTTTGCTGCTTCCTTTTCAGGAATAAAATGGTATTATCTAATTATAGCTGGAAAAGAGCCGGCTGTCAAGAAATATTTTCCATAAAATACAAGGTGCTAATGGCAAATATCATATATAAAAAAACTCATCGGCTGCCAGAAAGCTGCTGATTAGAAGTTAGCAGCACAGGAGGGGCTGACTGTCATGCTCTGAGGGCAGATCATGGCTAGTTCTGCCTGTCGAATATTGTGGTTTTTCGTGGGGGAACCCGGTACCACCAAACGGTACCACCAAAATATTTGCTTGATATAGGTAACCTTTATGCATATAATTAAAGAGAGAATGACAGGAGAAGAACCCCTCTGTCGAAAATTGTTGTTTTTCCTTGGGGAACCCGGTACCGACCAAAATCGCCCTAAACAGGAGGGATCAGAATGAAGAGGCAAATTGATATAACTAACAAAGATAATTTGCTAAATTTCTTGAAAAACTGTGAGGATATAAATACAGTATATATATTTGGCTCCCACGGCACCGATTATGAGAAAAATGATAGTGATATAGATCTGGGGATATTATTTAATTCAGAGCCTGGAATATTAAAAAAGATGAATCTGGAAGCTGAGATTGAAGAGATTATAGAGCGAGAAGTCGATATCGTTTCCTTAAATAAATGCAATATATTGCTTAAATATAGAGTAATTAGCGAAGGAGAGAAAATTTTTGACAGAGATGAAATAATGACTGCTGATTTCATGGAAGATGTCCTGAAGAATTATTTTGATTTTGGAATGAAATTAAAATATTTTCATGAAGATTTCAAGCAGGGATTAAGGGAGGAGAGTCAGTAATGGATGTAGATCGGGAGCGGATTGAGAGTAAAGTAATGTATGCTAAGAATAATATCAAGAAATTGCGGAGATTTCAGGAGCTATCCGAGGAAGAGTTTACTGCAGATTACCGCAATTATGATGCGGCTAAATATAATCTTCAGGCTTCAATAGAAGCATTAATTGATATCAGCAATCATATCATCTCCCGGGAAAATCTGGGAGTTCCTGAATCCAATGCTGACAGCTTTAGAATTTTAGCCGAAAATGGTATTATTTCAAAAAATAAATTAGATGTTTTTACTGCTATGGCCAGATTTAGAAATAAGGTAGTCCACCTTTATGATGAGATCGATAATGCTGAAATATACAGAATTATAGTTGAGCAGCTTGATGATTTTGATTATTTTATCAAGCAAATTTTTGCCAGGTATTTTTAATAGATAAGCCAGAGCTTTAAAGAATTTAAGCCAAAAAGTTGTTAAGAAGATTCAAGGATGGATGAATGATTCCCCGGAAAGCTGCAGATTAAAAGTGAGCAGCCCGGGGGCTGGCTGTCATCTCTGAGGGCAGATAATTGCTCAGTTCCACCTGTCGAAAATTGTGGTTTTTCCTTGGGGAACCCGGTACCGACCAAAATCGCCCCCTCCCCCGCGACTGCATACGGGTAAAAAATCTCGAAATTTACCCATATTTACTTGATATAGGTAACCTTTACGCATATAATTAAAGGGAGACTAGAAAAGCTGTGACCTAAGAGGAAGAAAAGCTGTGCCGGTGAGGAGAAGGAAGAAGGGAAAGTTATGCTGGAGAGGAGGAAAGCTTATGGCGGGATTGCCAGGATTGCAGCTGCTGCCGCCGGAGGTTGAGCTGGAGACGAAAGCGGTGTTGAAGCAGCTGTCCAGGTCTCACAGATATCTGGCTGAATTGAAGGGCTATGCCGGGCTGCTGCCCAATAAGGATATACTGGTAAATGCGGTTACTGTTAATGAGGCCAAGGATAGTTCTGAAATTGAAAATATCGTTACCACCCATGATCAGCTGTATAAAGCTATGGCCGGGACCAGTCAGGTTGATCCGGCAGCCAGGGAGGTTGTTAATTACAGAAGGGCTTTATGGCGGGGTTATCAGCTTGTTCAGGAGAAACGGAGTCTGACCATCAATATTTTCAAGGAAATTCATAAAATAATCCTGGAGAATGACAGCAGAATTCGCCGGGTTCCGGGGACAAAAATCATTAATCAGGCTAGCGGTGAAGTAGTGCATACTCCTCCCGAAGATTATGATGAGATTGTCAGGCTGCTGGATAATCTGGAAAAGTATATTAATGCTGCTGGTGAGGAGACCGATCCTCTGATTAAGCTGGCGGTGATTCACTATCAGTTTGAAGCAATTCATCCTTTTTATGACGGCAATGGTCGCACGGGAAGAATCATCAATGTGCTTTATTTGATTCTAAAAGAGCTGCTGGACAGTCCGATACTTTATCTCAGCAGATATATCATTGCCAATAAAGCTGAATATTATCGGCTGCTGCAGCAGGTTAGTGAGGATAATAACTGGGAAGCCTGGATAGACTATATTCTCAAGGCGGTGGAAGTTACGGCCAGAAACACCCTGAAGCTGGCCCGTTATATTAATGAGCTGGTTGAAGAGAAGGCTGAGGAACTTAAACGGGAGCTGGCAAATATCTATTCCCGGGAGCTGATTGAGGTGATTTTCAACGAGTTTTACACCAGAATCAGCGATGTGCAGGAGGGGCTGGAGGTTACCCGAAAGACGGCCTCTAACTATCTCTCTCAGCTGGAAGAAATCGGGCTGATGAAGTCGGAGCAGGTTGGCCGGCAGAAAATCTATATCAACCGGGAACTGTTGAAGCTGGTTAAGGCTAATAACCGTCAGCTGTGAGACAGGAGGCAATCTCGGAAAGGTAGCTGCCAGCTTCTTGAGAGCTCCTGTCTAGCAGTCTTTCTCTGAGGGCAGATCATGGCCAGTTTCACCTGTCGAAAATTGTGGTTTTTCCTTGGGGAACCCGGTACCGACCAAATACACTCGGTACCACCAAATACGCTAATACCTCACTTCCCCGCCCCTTGCTTCCAGTTCCGCGATGATTTCGCGAGTGCGGGAGGTGGGACTGAGGTCGAGGCTGTTGTGGCGGAGGTCGATTTCGCTGCCCGGGCCGAGGTTGTCGCTGGCCAGCAGGGGGGCAAGGTCGGCGATTTGATTGTGGCGGAGGTCCAGTTTTTCCAGGTTGGGGAGGTCGGCCAGGACGGAGATATCGCTTATTTCATTGAAGACCAGGCTGAGAGTTTTCAGCCCGGTGAGCGGGGATAGGGCTGAGATATCGTCGACCTGGTTCATTTTGATGCTGAGGTGTTCCAGACTGGTCAGGCTGGCCAGGGGGCTGAGGTCAGTTATTTGATTGAAGTCCAGCCAGAGTTTCTTGAGATTGGTCAGCCGGGATAGAGGAGTGACATCATCTATTTGATTGTCTATCAGGCTCAGGTATTCCAGGTTTTCCAGGCCGGCCAGGGGAGTGAGATCCTGTATTTCGTTTCCCCAGAGGTTTACTTGAGTCAGGCTGGTCATCCCGGCCGGGGGGTCAGGTCGCTGATCTGGTTGTCCATCAGGAAAAGCTGTTCCAGGCTGGTTAGCTGCTGGATTCCTGCCAGGGAAGTTATGCCCCGGTTCAGGGCCTCCAGCTTGGTAAGTTCAGCGGCTTCCTCCCGGTAAAGGGGTTCTTCCTCAGATTTATCCAGAGCTGCCTTGATTGTTTCTGCCAGCCGGTCATCTTCAAAAACCAGAGGTTCATCCCGGGCGGGTATGTCTGACTCCTCCAGCTGATCTTCCTCAGGGATATCTTCGCTTTCCTCTACCGGCTCAGGGGTATCTTCCCTTTCCTCTGCAGGCTCAGGGATATCTTCGCTACTCTCGGCGGGTACATCTTCCCTGACCTCGGCCTCAACTTCATCTTCAGGTTCCTCTTCTTCCACTTCCTCCGGCACTGCTGGATCGGCCGGTTCTTCCAGTCTCTCCAGCTCTTCCCTCTCTTCCCTCTCTTCCCTCTCTTCCTCCTCTGCAATTTCTGCAGCATCCTCCGCCGGGTCTAAAATCACCTCACCATCATCATCTAAAATTTCACCTTCTCCCTCCATTTCCACTGTTAAAGTATAGGATAGAGGGTCGTCATTATCAGCAAAATCGATACCATTCATATCACAGGCTGCCATTGCCAGAGTAAAAACAATCAGCAAAATTGCAATCCCAATTTTTTTGCCCTGAGAAGATAGCATTTTTATCCCCCAATTTTAAATATTTTAAATTTCTATCTGTTATTAATATTGATGATGGGATGTTATACTCCTGCAAGAATGAGGGATATCGGGGTGGCGGTTTTGGTGGTACCGGGTTCCCTGACGAATTTCGACAAATTTGAGCAAGGGGTGGGTATTCTGTTGGGATTGGTGGCTTCGCCAGGGGAGGCGGAAACACTGGCGGTATTTGTAAGAATTTAGGCGTAATTAAAACTCCAAATGTCGTTGTTCCAATAAAAAGATGCAATCATATTTATGATTGCATAAAAAATGAGAGGAATACTGGTGGGGCGGCGTGTCCCACATCTCTTTATACCCAAAGGGTGCGGTAGCTGCCTGTTCTACCCTCAATAATCCTCTCCTGACAAGACTTTATTAATTTTCTTCACACTTTAATTATATTTTGTTCTGTGATGTTAGTCAACTGGTGAGAATCAACGAAAGTAATTGTGGTGGAATTGAGTACATCTGTTTTCAGGTACCGTCTGTTTCCCCCGGACTTATTTGTCATAATATCCAACATTAAGATTTGCTTAAGCGGCAAAACTTTAGT
>SLJX01000175.1 GCA_007134885.1 Halanaerobiaceae bacterium | reverse complement strand
CTGGCTAGTTCAGAGAAAGATATCCAGACAACTTGTTCTTATTTACTTTTGATTTTCACATCAAAATGCTAATATCAAGACACTCATTAAAAATTCAACTTACTAAAAAGGAGAAAACTGGACAAAATAAACAGAAGAATCTTCTCTGGTTTGCTGATATTGCTCTTTGCTGCTGGATTAATCTTTGCCACAGCCGGTTATGCTGGAACTGAGGAGGATAAACTGGTTGAATGATGAAATCCAGGAAATACTGCATGAAGACCAGCCCAGAGCCTATATCCGCTACACCGAATCAGTCGCCCTCGTCAGAGATGATATAGTAGGTTTCGATATGCATTCCTTCATGGCCCAGGGCTTCATGAATACCGTTCACAAACTGGAAATAATTGAGGTCTAAAAAACAGGCAAGCAGCAAAATCTCTTTTACTAGAACAAGAAAATAATAAAACAGCTATTTACTGTTACCTTCAGCTCTTAAATATACCCGGGGCAGACAAGAATCACTCTTATTGCTCGATTTTTGCCTGAGCCCCGGGAATTTCTTTATTTCTCTAAGTCAGCCTACTATGCTCTACTGCGATGATACTGCGGTTATACTGAAGTTATACTGCGGTGTACCCACCATCGACCAGCAGATTGGCCCCTGTTATAAAACTGGCATCATCGGAAGCTAAAAATGTTGTAGCCTTTGCCACTTCTTCTGAGGTGCCAAATCTGCCTATAGGATGCTTGGATATTAAATAATTTTTCATCTCTTCATCGAGACCATCAAGAAGTGGTGTTTCGATATATCCCGGACAAACAGCATTAACCCTTATCCCTTCACCTGCATATTCAGCAGCAAGAGCTCGGGTCATATTGACCACTCCACCTTTTGAGGCGGTATAAGAAGCAGTTTGAGCCTGACCTACATGTCCAAGGATAGAAGCGCAGTTAACAATACTTCCCCCTCCGGTTTTTTTCATGACTGGAATCGCAGCTTTGATGGAGAGAAATACGCCGGTCAAATTCACATCAATCACTTTCTGCCATTTATCCAGCTGCAGATCATCTGTCATGGCCATATCACCGATACCTGCATTGCAAAATAGTATGTCAAGCCGTCCAAATTCTTTTTCCGCAGTTTCCACCATTTTTTTGGTCTCTTCCTCGCTGCTTACATCTACGTGACAGTATACTGCTTTTTTCTCACCATACTCTTCATTCAGTTCTCTGGCCAATTTTTTGCCTTTGTCATCAGAAATGTCAGCTATAACTACTTGAGCGCCTTCTTCAACCATATCCCTGACTGTGGCTTCTCCAATACCACTGGCTCCTCCAGTAACTATTGCCACCTTCTCTTTTAAGCGCATGTTTATCACTCCTTTATAAAGTAATTATTAAAATACACTGAGGGTAAAAGCTGTGGTGAAGTCATAGACAGGCTCCTCATACAGGGTATGACTGCTGCGCCTGAGAGCTGTGGTTATGCTCAGATTTTCCCGGATATGGAAAACTGCTGAGCCGCTGAGGCTGAGAAAATTATGAGTTTCCGGGAATCCCTGCCATTTCTGCCGGGAATAATTTATCCCGCCTCTGAGATTAATATCTTCGGTCAATCTGTGGTCTATATCCCCCTGGATTCTAAATGTTATGTCATCGAAAGTATCAAGTACGGTAGCTGCCAGACTGGCAGTAAGGTTTGCCTGAGTATTCAGGGTAAGAGGGTATCCCATCCTGGCTTCTGCTACCAGGGAAAGTTCACGGGCTCTCTCAAGAGGTGCCAGAAGCGGATATCCCAGCCCGGCCTTTATTTCACGGCCGTAGGTGCGGGCTCTTCTCGGCTCTTCCAGAGCCTCTCTAATAATATTTAGACTGCTCTGGCTGGAGATAAAATCAGCTTCCCTTTCCATGATGAGCAGGCGCCAGATTTCGTTTAATCTGGTGCTGACGGGGCCGGTTTCGGCAATGATATCCGCCATCTCCAGCATGAGGTCTGGACCCAGAGCGGCAGTTAATAGCTCTTCCTCAAGCAGCCTTTTTTCAATCCGAGCTGCCCTGACCAGGGGCTGAACATCATAAAATCTCCCTGTTCCAGCTCCTCCGGAGATAACAACAGAAACTCTTTCCTGCAGGGGCGATGCTGAATCCAGCTGTCCTCCGGCATAGATAAAATGATCAACATCTTCTCCCAGAAAAGTCCGGTAATTTCCCCGACCGATCCCCTCGCTGCTTATCTCCCAACCCTCCTGCAGCAGGAGATTGGCCTGTAGATTATAGTCGTATCCAAATTCGGGATTTTCCCGCATCCCTCGATAGAGAAAACTGAGCTGACCCTGGTTGATGTTGCTGCGGTCATCGGCAAAACGGTCATCAAAATAGCGGTAGCTGCCTGCCAAATCCATTCTGGTGAACTGGCTTTCAACCGGTCGAAATTCTCCCCAGGGAATAGCGGTTCGTTCTCCCGCTGCAATAGTCGGGAAAATACCGAAGGCTAATATCAATAAGGCAAATAATAATGCTAATAATAACTTAAATAAAGAGATGCCGGCAATCTTCTTAAATATTTTTACCAATATCCCTCACCTCCCATTTTTTCTTATAGAGTCTTCTCCTGCCCAGCTAAACTAAGCTAAACTTAGCCTAACTAAGCCAAACCTATTTCATGCAAATTTTCTCATTTTCTCTTACCAGATTCTATCATAGATCTTCTAACATTATCTATAAAACCCACTACAAAGTTTTCAGCCATGGTTTTGCCTCAAAGTGGTATGAAGATACGGTGATCTGGAGATTTCGTTGGGTTATTCTCACTTTCCCTTGGCAAATACAGTTCATTTTTTTCATAGAAAATTTGCAGGAAACTTTTCATTTAATGTTCTACTCTGAAGGAGCATGAGAGTTTGTCTTAATTATAATTGATTTCAACAAATAATTTCAACTTTCTTTGAAAATTTTCAGAAATTTAGCCTCACTTAAATGTCTGCCTTTTTTCATACCTTGAAAACATGTCGTGATATTTTCATTTATTTTTGTACCCTAGAAGGGCACGGTTTTTGCCTTTAATATTTCCGGGGCAGTCAATAATCCCTCTTATCACCCAATTCTCATCGAAGAATTATACAGCAAAAAACTGCTTAACTCTGCAGCCTGAATCTACAGCTTGAATCAGCAGAAAGGCGTCCAGCGTATATATCCACCACAATATAACAACAGTCTGAAATATCAATTAATAACTTCTGACTTGCAGAAAATTATATTGTCAATTCTGACAGAATGCTGTATAATTAAGTCATAATTTTTGCTGGTAAATCAATGAAGCCAGAAAGGAGGTGTACCTGATGGCCACATACCTGATGTTTGGCAGATACAGCCAGGATTCTGTAGAAAAAATCAGTGCCAAGCGCACTGATGAGGCTAATGAATTGATCAAGAAAAACGGCGGATCGGTCAAAGGAGGCTATGCTCTGCTCGGTGAGAATGACCTGGTGCTCATGGTTGACTTTCCCGATGTTTCTGCTGCAGTTAAATCTTCTGTGGAACTGAGCAAGCATCTGGGGATTTCTTTTTCCTCATCACCTGCTCTCAGCATTGAGGAATTTGACAGACTGATTTAATGAATTTAGAGAGACTTTAGAGCTCTCTTTTCCTCCCCACCGACAGTAACACCGAAATCAACAACAAAAGTATGACTAAAAGTAACACCAGCAGTAACACCTAAAACAACAATGACAGCAACACTATAAGCAGCACCGGCAGCAGCATTAAATTTAACGCCAACTGTAACATTCAAAGTAATGCCAGCAGTAACATTGAAAGCAACGCCAACTGTAATGCCAACAGTAATAGCCATCCTGTTTTTAGCTTTAACTGCCCTCACGAACTGCAAGTTATTAAGGTCAACAACTTCAAAAGCCCGGGTGAAATCTCTCCCGGGCTTGCCTGTGAGCTCTCAGTGACCTAATGACTGCCATAATAAAAATTTCCTGCCTCCGGCCTGGCTGGGAGCAAATTCAAGGAAAAATAAAAATATCAAATAAGCATATCATATTAAAAATTGCAAATTAAATATCGCAGATAGCATATCGGAAAATATCAGCTGGCAGCTCAGCTGTATTATAAACTTAATAAACTTAAGGCAATGGGAGTATATTATCAACAGGATATAATTTTTTTGTGGCTATTAAGTCAGCTCAGATAGCAGATATATTCGTTGTTCAATTTGTAATGCAGATTATATAAAATCAAATCAGATACCTAAACAAGTCAAGAATCTGAGATTTGGTTTAGGATTAATTCAAGTGCTCAATATTGTTAAATTAAATAGAATGTTGAATAGATTTAATAGCCACGTAATTTTTAAAAGCTTTTTGCATAATTAATAACTCCTAGAAAATAAAGATTTATAGCTATATAGCTATATTATAGCAAACAAATAAGCAAATAAAAATTCTAGAAGCAGCAAGGAAATTTATAAGAGCTAAATTTTTCATCCAGCTCATGATACTAAAATATTCAGAATTATAATGATCGGAATGCGATCCAAACTAATCTCATTTATCCCTCAAAAAACAACAAAAAACATAAAAACATCCTATTTTTGCAGGAAAATGGCTGTTTGTACTGAATATAATAAAATAATAAACAAATTTAACGATTTAAAATCTAAAAGAGGAGTGAGTAGAAGATATGAGAAGAAAGATTTTATTGCTGGTTTTGATTTTGGCTATCGCTTTTGCTTCACCTTTAAGTGTTGCCCAAGCTAGAGAAGGAGGAGAACTAACTGTTGCAATTGGAGCCAATCCTGAGTCGTTAGATCCAGCTCGTGCCCAGGCATCTCCAGCAGCAATGGTCATGATTCACATCATGGAGAATCTTTTTGATATGTCACCAGAAGGAGAAATAATTCCTAATTTAGCTGAAGATTATCAAATGTCGGAAGATGGAACGGAATTTAAGATTTTTCTGGAACAAGGAGTTGAATTTCACGACGGCACCTATTTTGATGCTGAAGTAGTTAAATTCAATTTAGAGCGTATGCTGGAGGGAATTTCGCCCTTTACTTTCTTGATTGACAGGATAACTGATATTGAAGTTGTTGATACTTACACTGTTATACTCCATACAGAAGAGCCCTTTGCCCCGTTGATTCCCAATTTATCATCTCACGGTTTCATGGCCATGGCCAGCCCGGCAGCAGTAGAAGAATATGGCGATGAATTTTCCACAAATCCAGTCGGCACCGGTCCCTTTAAATTCGTCGAATGGGAACAGGGAGAAAGAATAGTTCTAGAACGCAATGATAACTACTGGGGAGATAATGCTTATCTTGATAGAGTAACATTCAGTATAATTCCTGAAGATTCCAGCCGGGTGGTTCAGGTTGAAACCGGCGAAGCTGACGTTGCAATGTTTGTTCCCCCCAGAGAAAGAAACAGGTTGCTCGACAACCCAAATGTTAATACTGTAGAAACATCAAGTTTAAGGTCTGTTTACGTCGGCTTTAATCTAACTAAAGAGCCCCTAAACGATGTCCGGGTTCGTAAAGCTATAAATTATGCAATTAATAATCAAGCCATCGTAGAAGAGGTTATGGATGGTGCCGGCAGACCCTCCGATTCACCGGTTGCACCTGGTACTCTCGGCTATGCGCCTCAGGAAGTCTATGATTATCAACCAGATAGAGCCAGAGAACTATTAGCAGAAGCTGGTTACGAAGACGGTTTTGAAATTAGTTTCCATCACCCTGTGGGTCGTTATATGATGGATGAAACTATAGCCCAGGCAATACAATCTCAGCTAGCAGATGTTGGAATTGAAGCCAATCTGCAGACCCTGGAATGGGCCACCTATCTTGAATTTCTCAGTGAAAGTCCAGAGAACTCACAACACGATTTGTACTTTTTAGGTTGGGGTAATATGACCGGAGATAGTGATAATGGCCTTTATCCTCTCTTCCATTCTTCTCAGAACGCACCGCAGGGTTTCGATTACACTTATATGGAAAATGATGAAGTTGATAGATTATTAGACGAAGCCCGTCTTGCACCTGATGTTGCCGAGCGGGAAAGCTTATATGCTGAAGCGATAGAAATAATCTGGGAAGAAGCTCCCTGGATATTTCTCCACTCAGAAATGCAAATCAATGCTGTAAGAGAGGGAGTAGAAGGATTATTACATCACCCACGAGAATACGTTTTTGTTAAAAATGCATATTTAGTCGACTGAGAGTTTAATTTTCTCAATAATACAGGCGAGGCCATTGCAAGCGGGGCCCGGGTTAAATTATAAGGGCCTCGTTTGATTTTTGGCCAGACTTTTAGCCAGAATCTTCGGCTCTCGAAATTTTACCAGATATTATTGTTACTGTTAAATTAAAAATCACGAGGTGAAAATTATTGCAGGCACTAACTGGAATAACTCTAATTGACGGAATCCATAACAGTCCAATTCAAGACGCTGTAATTATAATCGAAGATGACACCATTCATTCCTGCGGAAGCAAAAATGAAATTAATCTTACTCAGGACATGAAAATTATCGATTATCAGGGCAAAACCGTTTTACCGGGCTTAATAGATGCCCATACTCACATCTGTTTCGAACCAGCAGCAGATCCCTTAAATATTCTCACTGAAGAAACCGATGCTGAAACAGCCATCAAAGCAGCCCGGTACTCCCATCAAACTTTAAAAGCCGGTTTCACCACCATCAGGGATGTGGGAGGAAAAAATTATATTGATTTCGCGGTCAGAGACGCAATAAAAGCAGATGTTATTCCCGGTCCCCGTATTTTAGCTTCCGGGAAAAATATCACAATGACTGGCGGACATGGATGGCCAATAGCCGAAGAAGTTGACGGCACAGCTGAAGTAAGGTGGGGAACGCGGAAACAGCTCAAAAAAGGAGCCGACCTGATCAAAATCATGGCCACAGGAGGAGTCCTGACCGAAGGAGTCGAGCCCGGCGCCCCCCAGCTTACTCTGGCCGAAATTAAAGCGGCAGTAGAAGAAGCAAATAAAGCCGGGTGCAAAACAGCATCCCACGCCCAGGGGACCACAGGTATTAAAAACGCCATTAGAGCCGGAATCGATTCCATCGAACATGGAGTATTTTTAGATGAGGAAGCAATAGAAATGATGTTAGAAAATGACGTTTACCTGGTGCCAACCCTGATAGCCGTCAAAATGATAGCAGAAGAAGGCACAGAGTCCGGAATCCCGGAGTTTGCCGTCAGAAAAGGCCGGGCCATTATCTCTGATCATTTGAGAAGTTTCCAGGCAGCCCTGGATGCCGGAGTAAAAATCGCCATGGGAACCGATGCTGGTTCGCCCTTCAACAACCACGGTCAGAATGGCCTGGAATTAACCCTGATGGTAAAACATGGCATGTCCGAAATGGAAGCAATTAAATCCGCCACCTCAATAAGCGCTGAATTGCTGGGACTATCAGCGGAAATTGGATCAATCCAGCCAGGGAAAAAAGCCGATCTCGTAATCTTAGAAGAAAATCCGCTTGATAATATTGAAAATATAAGTGCCGTCAGCCAGGTTCTGCAAAACGGTAACCCGGTTTTTTAAGCGAACAAAATTTTTGTTGAGCAAATCTTTCAATCATACTGAGCAATTCTTTAATTCGAAGTTACGCAAATCCTTCAGTCGAAATTGAATAACTCCTTTATTAGTTGAATAATTCCTTTATTCGAAATTGAGCATTTCTTTAACTCGAAGTGAACACTTCTTTCAATCGAAGTTGAGCAAATACTTTAATAGAAGTGAACAATGCTTTCATTCGAAGTTGAGCAATTCCTTAAATCAAATACAAAGCTTACTATCCAGAAAATCAATCCCGGATCTCTTCTATCATAACCCGGTAATTATCCTCATTTATTTTTAAGTTTAAAAATTTGCTGGGGCCAAACTTCATTTTTCTCGTCCTGATCTGCTGAAACAATTTTTCCCTCTCTTCCAGCAATCTATGAGCCTCAGCAAGCTCAATCTCTCGAAAAGAAATTATATCCCCGGGTTTTAACTGAGCAATTTTAGCCAGATCGACTGAAATAACAGTCGCTATTTTGGGGTAACCACCGGTAGTTTGGCAGTCAGCCAGCAAAATAATTGGCTGTTGATGACCGGGCACCTGAATACTCCCGGCAGCAACACCGTCAGAAATGATATCAGCCCCGTCTTTATGCTTTATTTCAGGGCCTTCAAGGCGATAGCCCATCCTGTCAGCCTGCTCTGTCACCTTATACCTGCCCTTTAAAAAATTTTTTGCTCCCTCTTCAGAAAAACACTCCACCTGCGGGCCCAAAATTATTCTGCCTTCAACCTTAGAAGGGTAATCAGGAATAAATTTTTCAGGCAAATATCTGCAGGTATAATCAGTTTTTTGAGGCTGGCCATAAAATTCAAGACAGTCATCTTTTTTAAGTTTGCGTCCCTGATAACCGCCAAATTCTCCTCTCAAATAGGTAGATCTGCTCTTAAGTTTCTCTTCAACCTGCAGTCCCCCCTGAAAAGCAATATAACTTCTGGCCCCCTGCTCAACCCGGGCAAAAGATAGGACTGATCCCCCAGGAACAAAAAAGCTCTGCCAGTCCGGCAGCAGACAGCCATTAAGATAAACCGCGGCTCGAGCCCCGGTTACAGCAATGATCGCCCCATCAAAAAATTTAATTGCCGGGCCCTGAAAGGTATATTCCAGAACTGCAGCCCCGGCCTCATTGCCTACCAGCAAATTAGCCATCTTATAAGAAAAATCATCCATAGCACCGGCCACCGGCATACCATATCTTTGATAACCATATCTACCTCTATCCTGAACAGTTGTGCAGGGTCCAGCCTCAATTATTTTAAATTCACCCAATTTCAATTTCCTTCCTTTCATCCTCATCCCATGTCTTTTCCGAAAGCACCTGATAACAATTTCTATCTATTGCCTTAAATTCAATAATATCTCCCGGCTTAAATAAAAAAGGGTCCTGAGCTTCTGGCACAAATAAACTCAGCGGAGTATTGCCAATTATTCTCCAGCCCCCGGGGCTGCTGATTGGATAAATACCTGTTTGATCACCAGCTATACCGACACTGCCGGCAATAACCTTTTGAGTCGGATTTTTCCGCCTGGGAGTAGCAAGACGCTCTGGAAGCCCACCCAGATAGGGAAATCCCGGGGTAAAACCTAGCATATACACCCGATATTTCTGAGAACTATGTAAATCTATCACCTCTTCTGGAGTAAGAGCATTATACTCAGCCACATAATCCAGGTCAGGCCCAAACTCATCTCCATATAAAACCGGAATCTCTAAATGACGCTGATTTTCGGGAGACATCTCAGAACAGCTTTTTTCAAGCCGCTTCAGTTCAGCCAGCAAATTATTTACCTCAATTTCCAGAGGATCATAAAAAACAAGAATAGAATGATAGGAAGGTATAGTTTCCAGTACCTTATCAGCCAAAAAACTATTAACGGCCGCATCCATCTTTCTAACCTGTTCATGCACCTCTAAAGCAATTTTCTTTTCAAATTCAACCAGTATTCCCTTATCACCCACAAATTTATAATTAGCCATAACTGATTCCTTTCATAATAACTCTTGCTGTTAATAAATTCTATCCTGAAAATACACTGTGATATTTACATGTGTTGTT
>SLJX01000001.1 GCA_007134885.1 Halanaerobiaceae bacterium | reverse complement strand
TAATCCCCATCATTCTCTGGGCCTGCTCCAGGGTTTCCCCGGCAATGGCCTTCGCCCTTTCTCTGCCCTGCGTTAGAACATCTTCCAGGTGGCTTTCTTCAGCGACAATTTTCTCATAGCGCTCCTGAATCGGCCTCAAAGTTTCAACCACCACTTCCGTTAATTCCTTCTTCAGAAAACTGTAATTTTTGCCGGCAAAAAAATCCTCTACTTCCTCCCGGGGCTTATCCGTCAGAGCCTGATAAATAATCAGCATGTTCCTGATTCCGGGTGAGGCTTCGGCAAACCGGGTTTCTTTTTGAGAATCGGTGGTTGCTCCCATGATGGTTTCCCTGATCTCCTCAGGGGAATCAAGCAATCCTATGGAATGGCCGGCCTTTTTCTCGCCCAGACTCTTGCTCATCTTATTGTCGGGATTATCCATTCCCATAATCCGGGCCCCGCTTTCCCGGATCATCGCCTCTGGCAGCTTAAAAACCTCTCCGAAAAGGTGATTAAACCGCCCGGCAATATCCCTGGTGATTTCAATATGCTGCTTCTGATCCTCGCCGACAGGAACCAGATCGGTCTGATAGAGCAGGATATCAGCCGCCATCAGGGCAGGATAGACGAAAAGACCGGTTCCCACGGTTTCCAGCTGACTGGCCTTGCTCTTATACTGGGTCATTCTTTCCAGCCAGCCCATGGGAGTCACGCAGTTCAGCAGCCAGGTCAGCTCTGCATGCTGGGGCACCCGGGACTGAACGAAGATGGTGGACTCCTCGGGATCCAGTCCGCAGGCCAGATAGAGAGCTGCCACCTCCCGGATCTTTTTCCGGAGATAATCTGGCTCAATATTCTCCGGAATAGTGAGAGAATGGAGATCAACAATGCAGAAGAAGTTATCGTATTTGCTCTGATTTTCCACCCAGACGCTGATAGCGCCCAGAAAATTACCAATGTGCAGTTTCCCGGTTGGCTGGATCCCGGAAAAGACCCGCTTCTGATTGGTATTATCTTTAGCCATCCTGTCATCACTCCTTTCTCATAAACTTCTTTATATCTCCTTTTATCTCCTTTTTATTTTATCTCTTTTTAAACTTTCATTTTCTCCATACTTTCATTTCCTCAGCAAAAATCCAGCAGCTGCAGCAGTTACCGGAATAGCCAGCACCAGACCAAGAGTCCCGGCGATGCCGCTTAAAATTTCGGAAGCCATAAAGTCCATGTTGATAATCCTGAGCCAGTGAATTTGATTCTGCAGCAGAAGCAGCAGGAAGGGAATCGCGCCCCCTACATAGGCTAAAATCAAGGTGTTGGCCATTGTCCCCATGACATCCCGGCCCACCTCGATGGCAGCAGCGGTCAGTTCTCTGAACCGAATAGCAGGATTGGCTTTTTTGATCTGAAAGGCGCTGGAAGCCACCGACATACCGACATCGGTGATGGCGCCTAGAGCTCCGATGATAATCCCGGCATAGAGCAGTCCGGTAATATCCAGCGTTTCCTGACCAACTGCCAGCATCTGAGCCTCCTGGGTACCCAGCCCGGTGAGATTGGCCAGGTTTCCGACGTAATAGGCCATGATTCCGGCAGCAATTACTCCTGAACCCGTCCCCAGAATAGCAGCTGCTGTTTTTGCATTGAAGCCGCCGATGATAACTAAAATTACAGTGATAATGATAAGTGCACTGAGAGTAGCCACCGGAATGGGCGGATAGCCCTCCAGCAGCAGGGGCAGCATAACCCGGATAATTATCACGCCGGTAATAACCAGAGTGATGATCGTTTTCAGTCCCTTAATTTTACCGACAATTAAAAGAGCAGCTCCCAGCAGCAGGCCAGCCCAGAGGAGCCCGCGGTCCCGGGCCATATCCTGAAGATGGAATTCCATTTCTCCCCCCTGCTCAAAACCTACCAGGATAACCTGCATGCCCTCTTCCAGAATGATATCAAGAAACCTGTTATGTTCTTCATAGTAATTATCTATGGTCACAACATTCCCGGCATAGGGCCCGCTGGTAATCTTAACTTCAGCAGTCTGATTTAAACCCCGCTGGGTAGTGTAGCTTTCCACCTCAAGAACTTCACCGCGGAAATAATCTTCTTCCACCGGTCCCGGGATTCCTTCCTGATCTGTTTGAGGAATTTCTTCCTGATCTGGCCTGTAAACCTCTTCCTGACCTGCCTCAGGGGCTTCGTACTGGTAGGTAAGGAAATGTTCTCCCTGCTCAATTTCTATTTCCATCCCTGGTTCAGCGGCAGATACTGCCGCAGTATCTGCTGCTGCTGGCAGGACCAAAAGCAGTGATAGTAATATCAGTAAAACTTCAGGTAAAATTTTTGCTGAAACTGAAAAAATTTTACTTTCGAACTTATCCTTTGAGCTAATTTTTGCTGGTAGAAATTTTTTTAGTGTTTCTGGCAACTTAATTCAACCTCCCTGGAAAAGCTATTATTTAGCACTGCCTCAGACTGAATTGAAAAACAATTATACCCGGTATGCGTATATCTAAGTCAGCAGAAATTATTGTGTCTTAAGTATAAATATTGTGCTTTAAGTATAAATTAAATTTATCTTAACTGTCAAGTTTTTAGCCATTAATTTTCTCTATCTGATTAGAACTAACTTCCTCACCTATTATAAATTACTTCCTTCTTTATCCAGTTAATGCCGGGCTCCGCCTGTAAAATTGACAAAATAAATGAAATTTGTTAGGATTAGGACAAAATAAAACCAATACAGGGTATTAGTATAGCATCCCGGATCTCCGAAATGATAACTCAGCAATCTGTATCTGGTGAAGCATGAGATAATAAATCATTTGAATGATCAATGATTGGGATGATAAATAATGAGCAAAGATAATATTAATGCTAATGAACAGAAAAGAAAAGAACAGAAAAGAATTCTGCTTAATATAGGAGGTATGAGCTGCTCTTTCTGCACTGATAGTATTAAAAAAGCGGTAGGCAGATTGAGTGGTGTCAGCAGTGTTAATGTCAGTTTGGCCCATGAAGAGGCTCTGGTAGTGTATGATGAGGACCGGGTCAGCGTAGATGAAATTAAATCAACCCTGATCGACCTGGGTTATACCGTCCGAGATCCCGATAGGGTAAAAAAGTTTAAGGAGCAGCAGGCCGAAATAGCTTCTGCCAGAAGAAAATTATTGCTTTCTGCTTACATTGCAGTGATTACCCTGGCATTTATGCTGGCCATGTGGGCTGGATATTATGATTACTGGTTTGCCTGGCTGGGAATGATTTTTGCCCTGACGGCAACATTTGGTCCCGGCCTGTATATAATCAAAAAATCTTTGTCATCACTGCGGAGAGGTATATTAAATCAGCATGTCCTGCTGGAATTTGCAGTTTTTGCTGCCCTTACCGGCGGTGTTTTGGGATTTTACTATGAGGAATTCCCTGCTTTTGTTTTCTTCTCTGTGGCAGTTTTTCTTAACACCTATCACATCCTTTCAGGTTATATTTCCCTGGTTGTTCGAGTCAAAAGTTCTCAGGCAGCCAGACGGTTAATGGACCTTCAACCCGATACTGCCAGTGTAATTACAGATGAAGGCGAGCAGGAATTGCCGGTTGAAGAGGTAAAGGCTGGCGATAGGGTTAGAATCCGCCCGGGAGAAAAAGTTCCTGTTGATGGCAGAATCATAAAAGGCAGCACCACCATTGATGAAAGCCTGGTTACAGGAGAATCAATTCCCGTAGATAAAGAGGTTGGTGATGAAGTTATCGGCGGCTCAATCAACAAATCAGGAGCTGTTACTGTTGAAGTGACCAAAATAGGTGATGAGAGCTTTCTCAAGCAGATTGTTCATTATATAGAGGAAGCCCGGGCTTTGAAACCTGAGATTATTCAGCTGATGGATATTGTTTTAAAATATTATGTTCCCGGAGTTCTGGGCTTTGCCGGACTGGCCTTTCTGCTCTGGACACTGGGTTCCTGGCTGATAACCGGCGAGCTGCAGCTGATAAGGGCGATTTTTGCTGTGCTGGCAGTACTGGTAATGGGCTATCCCTGTGCCCTGGGAATGGCCGGTCCGCTGGCCATGATTCGCGGGGCCGGAAAAGCTGCGGATAAGGGAATCCTAATTCGCTCCGGTCAGGCCTTTGAAATTTTTAAAGATATATCTACAGTTTTTCTGGATAAAACGGGCACCATCACCAGGGGAGAGCCTGAAGTAACCGGAATATTTCCCCTACAGGATTATTCAGCCGAGAAAGTTCTCTATTATGCCGCCAGTGCCGAGCTGGAATCCCAGCATCCTCTGGGCAGAGCGATTGTGGAGGAAGCCAGGCAGAGAGAGATTCAGCTGGATGAAGTCCAGGAATTTTCTTCTATCTCCGGCCGGGGAATTAGAGCTAAAATGGAGAAACAGGAGCTGCTGGTTGGCAGCCTGCCCTTCCTGCTAGAATCAGAAGTTAAGGCAGGAGAAGAGGAAAAAATACAAGAGCTGGAATCCCGGGGCCATACAGTCATCGCTGTTGCGCTGGACCAGAAAGCGATAGGTCTGATAGCCATTGCCGATAACCTTAAGGAAGATGCCCGGGAAGCAATTAGCCAGCTTAAGGAGGCGGGCATGGAAACCGTGATGCTGACTGGAGACGGAAAAGAGACTGCGGAAGCCGTGGCAGAAAAAGCCGGACTGGACAGAGTTTTATCACGGGTTCTTCCCCAGAATAAGGTTGAACAGATTCGCAAATTTCAGCAGGAAGATAAAAAAGTAGTGATGGTGGGAGATGGGATTAATGATGCCCCCGCCATAACTCAGGCCGATATCGGCATAGCCATCGGTACGGGTACAGATATCGCTCTGGAGGCTTCAGATATTATTATCATGGGAGAAAGATTAATCGGAGTGGTTGATTCCTATCATATTGGAAAGAAAAGCTACCGCAAGACCAGGCAAAATTTAATCCTGGCCTTCTCTTTCAATGGGGTTGGTGTCCCGCTGGCAGTAACCGGGCTTCTCCATCCAGCCTGGGCCATGGTTGCCATGATATTAAGTGTCAGCACGGTGCTCGTCAACTCTTTTTTGCTGGGAGATCTGCTGGGGAAAAATGATGATTCTCAGGCAGATTAAGCTCTGAAAAATCGTTTTTGATAAATATTTGCCCGCTTATCAGATCCCGGCTGAAAAGCTGAAGCCGGCCGGTTTAGCTGATTCTCAGGATTAAACTTGACAAAATCGCTGAAATTATTTATAATTAACCCATCATACCTGATAAGGGTATATATAAAAAAGTTTATCGGAAGGTTTTTTGTGGAAGGTTTTGCTGAAAGATATGCTGATAAAGCTTTATTGATGAAGGAGGTTAAAAATGAATATATTCAGCAGTTTCCTGGCCAATGGTTCTGGAGAAGGTTTTTATAGTCACTGCTTAGGATTTCTGAGTGGAAGAGCCGGGGGATTCTTTCCCGGACATTTCTTCGGGGGAATATTTATGGTGCTCTTCTGGGCTCTCATAATTCTGGCAGTTGTCTGGCTGGCAAAAAGCCTGTTTGGTGAGAACAGAGGGAACGAAAACAGGAGAGAAAGCTCCAGCCAGAGAAGTACTCTGAGTGCGGAAGAGATGGCCCGAAAGCGTCTGGCCAGAGGGGAAATCTCCCGGGAAGAGTATGAAGAAATAATTTCTGCGCTGGGGGAGTACTAAAAACTAAACCAGAATTCTCAGTGTAAATTTTAAGGATAATTACTAAGGCAAATTACTAAGGCACCCTTACCGGGTGCCTTTAATTTTTCTTTTCTTTTTTTATCTTTTTCTTGAAAATATGCAGTTTTATATCCCTCTATTGTTGTGTCCTTAAGGGCCATGGTGGTTTATCTGAAAAGCGGCCACTCCTGCTCCGCTGCCTGTTCAATCATATTCTGATGCTGCTCATCTTCTGCTTTATCTTTATGACGCCTGCTCCCCCGGAAATGGATATCAAAATGCCCGGCAAAATTGTTATCAGTAATATGTCCGTTTACATTCTCCCCGTGGGGCATACCTGTAATTGAACCTGCCAGCAGCCTGTCCTGTATCTGAACTACCACAGGTCTGCGTTCCCAGCTCCATTCTCCTCCGAAAATTTGCCTTAAAATCTCAGCATCTTCAGGTTTAACAGGCTCTACATCTGCATGATTTGTCCCGTATATTCGGCTGACTCTCAAGCTCAATCCACTTTTGATATCTGTGACAAGAACCACATCCGTCCTGTCAAAAATCTCATTAACTTCAAACCAGGACGCTGCCTCTACCTGTCGAAGTGGAACTGTCTTATCATCCTGGACTGATTTTAAAGTTGAGAGAGTTTCTTCTCCAGCCAGCCCATCCACCATTAAATCCAGGTGCCTTTGAAACTGCTTCACCGCAATCTCAGTCTGCAGACCGTAATATCCCTCTTCACCGGATACTTTAAACCCCGCCCCTCGCAGCTTACTTTGAAGTTTTTCTACCTGAGGACCTTCACTACCTCTTCTCAACAGGGGAAAGCTTTCCGCCTGCAAACTGGAAGTACCGGCTGTAATGAATGCATTAAACACCAAAAATAATATCAGGGTTGAAATCAGCATTAAATTAACAGGATCTTCAATTTTAATGGTACGCTTCATCTAAGTATTATCTCCTTTCAGCTTTATACTCTCAAAACCTGGAGAACGATATGCTTTTAGAACGATATGTTTTGAATTAAATGTTTTGAATTATTTGCTTTTAGGGCGATATGCTTTTTGAACTAAATATTTTTAGAACGATTTCTTTATAGAATTATAAGCTTTCAACGACATACTTTCAACGATATGCTTTGAACAATATGCTTTGAATGATTTTAAAATATGTAACCTCCCCCTGAAGCAGGGGGCGGTTAGCTTCCTGCTATTTATAATCAGCACCTGGAGGATCTTAGATGGAGGGCTTCAAAGGGAGTGCTTGAGCTGCAGGGCCTGAAAACACCTGCGGGACGGCAGGCGGTGAAGGGGAATCAGGCTGATTCTCCAGCCCTCTCAGATGTTACTTTGGCATAATCCTCTTCATCAAGGGAAAGATCTTTATTTTTTAGTCTGGTGGAATTCAATACAACACTTATGGAGCTGACTGTCATGGCTCCGGCAGCTATAATGGGGTTCAATAGACCCAGCGCAGCAACAGGAATGGCCACCGTGTTGTAAATGAAAGCCCAGAAGAGATTCTGCTTGATGGTGGCAAAGGTGTACCTGCTAAGTTTAAGGCCGGAAACAACCGCACTCAGTTCTCCTCTGACCAGGGTGAGATCGGAGGATTCAATGGCGATGTCAGTTCCGGTTCCGATAGCGATCCCTACATTGGCCTGTTTCAGGGCGGGAGCATCGTTGATGCCGTCACCGACCATGGCCACATTTTCACCCTGAGACTGAAGCTGCTTTATTTCTGAAGATTTCTCATCGGGCATGACTTCAGCCAGGACCCTCTCGATGCCGACTTTATCGGCTATGGCGCGGGCTGTTCGCTCATTATCGCCTGTTATCATCACAGTTGTCAGACCCATGTTTTTCAAGGCTGCGATGGCTCTCTCGGAGTCTTCTTTCAGGGTGTCAGCCACAGCTATTATACCTAGAGCCTTATCTTCCAGGGCCACCAGCATCGCTGTTTTGCCCTGTTCTTCCAGAGATTTGACTTCATCTTCGAGATTTTCAATAGCTACATCGTTTTCTCTCATCAGTCTCTGATTGCCAACCAGGATTTTCCCTGCTTCACTGTCAGTTTTAACACCCCGTCCCACAACAGCGCTGAAGTTTTCGATGGCAAACAGGTCAAGTCCTTTTTCCTCTGCTCTCTGGAGAATTGCTGAGCCCAGAGGATGTTCTGAGGACTGCTCAGCACTGGCGGCAGTTCGCAGGATCTCGTTTTCATCCTGATCCTCTGCGGGAACTACATCTGTTACCTCTGGTTCACCCTTGGTGATTGTACCGGTTTTATCGAGAACAATAGTTGTAATGTCCTTCATTGTCTGGACTGCTTCACCATCTCTTATCAGCACTCCATTTTCTGCCCCCTTGCCTGTTCCGACCATGAGGGCGGTGGGAGTGGCCAGTCCCAGAGCACAGGGACAGGCTATAACCAGCACAGCAATGCTGGCAAATACCGCAGTGGTAACAGCAACTGCACCGCCGAAGACAAGCCAGAGGATAAAGGTCAGGGCGGCAATTCCAATTACTGTGGGGACAAAATAGGAGGTCACCTTATCGGCAAAAGCCTGAATCGGCACCTTCGAACCCTGAGCTTCTTCCACCATTTTGATGACCTGGGACAGAAAGGTATCCTCTCCAACCCGGGTGGCTTTCACCTTCAGGGCTCCCTGTTTATTGATAGTACCTCCGATGACTTCGTCTCCTTCTTCCTTTTCCACCGGCATCGATTCCCCGGTAGCCATCGATTCATCAACAGCGCTGCGTCCTTCTATTACTTCACCATCTGTGGGAATTTTTTCGCCGGGTTTTATCAGCATTACATCGTCTACATTAACCTTTTCCACAGGTACTTCCCTTTCTTCTCCCTCAACCAGAAGTCTGGCGGTATCAGCTTCCAGCTCCAGCAGTTTCTTGATGGCCTGGGAGGCCCGGCCTTTAGCCTTTGTTTCCAGATACCTTCCCAGCAGATGAAAGGCCATAATACCGGCTGCCAGTCCAAAAAACCTGTCGACATCAAAAATGAAAGCCGAAAGCCCGTAGCCATAGGCGGCAAAGGTACCCATGGTTATCAGAACATCCATGTTGGCCCCGCCGTGGCGGACAGAATTGATGGCTCCTTTATGAGTTTTATAACCGAGAATAAAGACAACGGGAAAGGCCAGGGCGGCCTCAATCAGCCCCTGAATGTTCTGCGCTATAGGCAGTGTCAGCCCGAAGATAGTGCCGAACATCAGAATGAAGACCGGGATGGTAAAGGCAAAGGCATAAATCAGCTTGCGCCGGGATTTTTTCATTTCTTCTTCTTCCTTCGTTGCTTCCTCCTTACCCTCATCCTGACTGCCCTTACTGCCCCGACTGCTAAGATCGACCTCATAACCGGCCTCTTCCACGGCTTTGATGAAATTGCGGTCATCCACTAAATTGGGCAGATATTCAATGACGGCTTTCTCTGTAGCCAGATTTACATTGACCTCCAGCATACCATCAAGCCTGGCCAGACTTTTTTCCACAGCCTGTGCGCAGGAAGCACAGGTCATTCCTTTTATCGAGAGCTCCTGCCTCTCCTTTTTTATGCTGTATCCGCTCTGCTCGACCAGCTCTTCCAGAGTCTGATAATCTATTTTAGCAGAATCATATCTCACTGTACCCTTTTCAGTATTGATATTCACACTGGCTTCAGCAATTCCCTCTGCACTGGCCAGTGTCTTTTCCACCTGCTGAGCGCAGGAAGCACAGGTCATCCCCTGCACCGAAAAGGTGAGCTTTCTCAGTTCATTTTTATCGGTCATAATTATTGCACCTCCTGAAATCATACCCCCTAGGGGTTCTTAAGTTACTCTTATTATAGGTAATCCGATGAACTTTGTCAAGTATTTGAGAGAATTAGTTTTCCCGGGGCTGTAATAGTATCGTCTTTCGGGCCTTAGAGATGAGTTTCAGTTATGCCTTCAGGAAAATTCTTTTCCTGAGCTGCTGTATTACAGCTGGTTGTTTTACTGCTGCTACATTAAAGCTGGTTTTTCATATAATTTAAAACAGCTGGTTTTTTATATAATCTAAAACTGATAAATACAATTTAAAACAGCTGGTTTTT
>SLJX01000083.1 GCA_007134885.1 Halanaerobiaceae bacterium | reverse complement strand
GCCAGAAATATGGGCTGTGATATCATAACAGGATTTACTGGATCGCCCATCTGGAAATTTTTCTATTCCTTTCCTTCAACTTCTCAGGAGATGATAGCTGAAGGGTATCAGGAAATAAAGAAGCTCTGGGATCCTATTTTTGATGTTTTTGATGAAAATAACGTTAAATTTGCTCTTGAAGTTCATCCCACAGAAATAGCCTTTGATTATTACACCACCGAGAGACTATTACAGGAGTTTGACTATCGAGAAACTTTAGGGATTAATTTTGATCCCAGTCATTTAATCTGGCAGGGTGTTGAACCTCATATATTCCTGAGGGATTTTTCTGAGCGGATTTACCATGTCCATATGAAAGATGCAGCAATAACACTGGATGGTAAAGCTGGAATCCTATCCTCCCATCTGCCCTTTGGTGATCTAAGAAGAGGCTGGGATTTTAGATCATTGGGACATGGTGATGTTAACTTTGAAGAAATCATCAGACAGCTCAATGAAATGAATTATAATGGCCCACTTTCAGTTGAATGGGAAGATGATGGAATGGATAGAATATATGGAGCAACAGAAGCTGTTGAATTTGTTAAAAACATTGATTTTAAACCATCTGAGATGGCCTTTGATGATTCGATGGGGAATTAATGAAACCTGTTATTATGAAATATCTGGAGGGTGAACATTGGCTGATAAACTGCTTGAAACAAAGAATATAGCCAAGGAATTTGGTCCGGTCAGGGTTCTGGATAAAATTAATTTTGATCTCTACCCTGGAGAAGTGCATGCAGTAATAGGTGAAAACGGGGCAGGTAAATCTACGCTGATGAAGATTATTTCAGGCTATCATCAGCCCACAGAAGGACAGCTCTTTTTAGAGGGCCAGGAAGTTGAATTAAGTGATATTATTGAAGGAGAAAAAAATGGAATTGCCATGATTTATCAGGAGTTAAACCTTGCTGAAGATTTAACAGTTGAAGAAAATATATTTTTAGGACAGGAAAAGAAGAAAAGCCTGCTGCTGAATGAAAAGGAGATGAAGAATGAAACGATAAACATTCTCAGGGAGTTAAACTGTAAAATTTCTCCCGATGACAGAATAAAGAATTTGAGCATCTCAAATCAGCAGATGGTGGAAATTGCTAAAGCAGTTCGCAAAGAAGCCCGGATTATTATTATGGATGAGCCAACTTCGTCTTTGACGCAAGACGAGGTAAAGGTATTATTTGATTTGATTGAAAGGTTAAAACAGGAACAGGTGGGTATAATTTTTATTTCCCATAAATTAGATGAAGTTAAGGAAGTTGCCGATAGAGTTACTGTCCTAAGAGATGGCAAACAGGTTACAACTGAGCAGTCCAATAATTTGAGTGAAGCTGATATGGCTAACTTAATGGTTGGGCGGGACTTGAAGGATATGTATCCTGATAAAGTAGATGGTATTAAAGAAAATATTGTTCTGGAGGTTAAGAATTTCACCGTTCCGGGCTATGTGGAATCTGCTAGCTTTCAGCTGAAAGAAAGGGAGATTCTGGGTTTTGCCGGACTGGTTGGAGCAGGCAGAACCGAGCTTTTGGAGGGAGTTGTGGGCTTAAGAGAAAAAACATCGGGAGAGGTATATCAGAAAGGTGAATTAATAAAAATAAAAAATTATCTTGATGCTATTAATCACAATATTGCCTATTTATCTGAGGATCGCAAAGGGAAAACTTTGCTCACAGATAAAAAAACTATTTTTAATCTGACTCTACTGGCTTTAAAAAAATTCACCTCACCTTTCATTGATCATGAGAAAGAGTTAAGAGCATATAAAGAGGCTGAAGCCAAATTTGAAATTCAAGCCCCCCGGACCGATATGCTGGTTAGCAAGTTGAGTGGAGGAAATCAGCAAAAGCTGGGAGTAGCTAAACTGATGGAAATTGAACCGGAAATAATAATTTTTGACGAACCAACCCGCGGGATTGATGTGGGGACCAAACAGCAGATGTACACCTTTATTAAAGAACTTACTGTTGAAAGAGGCAAATCATGTATTGTAATATCATCTGAATTACAGGAAATAATCGGGCTCTGCCACAGAGTGGTTGTAATGTGTGACGGGAAAATTACCGGTGTAGTGGAAGAGGAAGACATGAATGAAGAAACCATCATGCACTATGCTACTGGTTTGAGGGGGGTTGTCTGATGAAAATAGCAAAGGCATTTGGACTTGAAGGTCTAAAATTGGATTATTCAACATTTAAGGCCATAGGACCACTGGTGGCTCTTGTATTTTTATTTATTTTAGCTACGATAATTAATCCGGCTTTTTTATCAGCCGGTAACTTAAGAAATGTGCTGGCCAGGACTGCTTTTATCGGAATTATTGCTGTGGGATCTACTTTTGTTATAGTAGCTGGAGGCATTGATCTCTCTGTCGGCTCAATGGCAGCTTTTATTTCAGGCGTAATGATCATTGCAATGAACACCATTTCAGCTCAATTAGGTTTTGGTATTCAGACTGTACTGGTAG
>SLJX01000109.1 GCA_007134885.1 Halanaerobiaceae bacterium | reverse complement strand
TTATCATCTGTGTTCCCTCGGGGGTAACAGAGGTAGAAAAAAGAGCGGTTCTGGATGCAGCCCAGCAGGCCGGAGCCCGCAAAGCCTATTTAATTGAAGAACCGATGGCGGCAGCTATTGGGGCTGATCTTCCGGTAAATGAGCCGGCAGGTAACATGATTGTTGATATAGGAGGAGGTACCACCGAAGTGGCTGTGATTTCTCTGGGAGGTATAGTTAGCAGCACCTCAATCAGAATTGGCGGGGATGAGATGGATGAAGCCATTGTCCAGTATGTTAAACGGGAATATAATGTCATGATTGGAGAGCGAACTTCTGAGGAAATTAAAAAGGAAATTGGGGCGGCCTGTTCTGGAATTCAGGATAAACGCCTGGATATCAGGGGGCGGGATCTGGTTAGCGGTCTGCCCAAAAATATTGAAGTCAATACAGAAGAAATAACTGAATCTATTCGGGAACCGGTGCAGAGCATTGTGGAAGCAGTAAAAATGACACTGGAGAAGACTCCCCCGGAATTATCGGCCGATGTCATGGACTTCGGAATTATGCTCACCGGCGGAGGAGCTTTGCTGCAGGGAATGGACAGGCTGATTGCCGGTGAGACTCATATTCCGGTACATATTGCCGATAATCCGCTGGATTGTGTGGTCAGGGGAACTGGGATTGCTCTGGAAGAACTGGACAATTTAAAGAGGGTTTTAATTTCTCCCAGAAAGATTTCCTGAGCAGACCGGGGGTGAAGTTATTTGTTTAAAATTACTAAAAAGAAGATTGGCATAAGTTCTATTATTATTTTTTTAGTGATTATGATTCTATTTGTGAATGTTTTTGATTTTGACTTTTACCTTTTTCGCTGGCTGGAAAATGGTGTTTATAATCTGCTGGCTGTTTTTATTGGCACGGTTGAGGGCATAACCAGCTCGGTGGAAAACATTTATTCCAGCTTTTTTCGTTCCCGGGAACTGATCCAGGAAAATCACAGACTGCGGCAGGAATTATCGGAGTTGATGATTTATAATATTTCTCTCAGGGAGATAGAAGAGGAGAATCAGAGGTTGAGAGAACTATTAAATCTAAAAGAGGATCTCCTGGCCAATCCTGCAGTGGTGGGTGCCAGAAGGATAGGCCTGGCTCCAGCCAGCTGGGAGAAAAGCCTGATGGTAAGTGCCGGCAGTAATGATGGTGTGGAAGAGAGAATGCCTGTTGTCAGCTATGGGGGCAACCTGCTTGGTATGGTAATAAATGCCGGGGTCAGCAGTTCTCAGGTTAAGCTTGTAACCGATCCGGAATTTGTTGCCGGTGCCAGGGTAGCTCGGGAGGACTCCCGGGCTCTGGGGATTATCCGGGGCCAGCCTGGCAGCAGCAATCTGCTGCTGGAGAGAATTGCCTGGGATGCTGATATTGAACCTGGAGATGAGATAGTTTCCTCGGGTATTTCCGGGGATTTCCCCCGGGGGCTGCCCATTGGAGTGGTTATCAATGTAGAACCTGCCAGTTACGGGCTTTCACAGTCAGCCGAGGTCAGCTTTAACCTGGACTCCAGAAGCATTGAAGAGGTTCTTATTATTACTGATTTTTAAGCTTTTAAGGGGTGCAGAAAATGCGTTGGAGATTGGGTTTCGCCGTTATGATACTCATAATCTTAATTTTACAGACAACTTTTTTCTCTCGGCTGCCAGCAGCCAGTTTTGGTCCCGATCTTCTGCTTGTGATCGCCTTTAGTGCTGGCTTTCTTCTGGGAAGACGTCAGGGCCTGGTGGTGGGATTTACTGCCGGCTTTTTGCAGGATATTCTCCTGGGAGGCGGACTTGGACTTTATGCTGTTTCCAGAATGCTGACCGGCGGGGGAGCCAGCCTGCTGCAGGGTAAAGTTTATCAGGAAAATTTCCCTCTGGTTACCCTGCTGATTTTCTTTTTTACCATGCTGCATGAACTTTTAATTTTTCTTCTTTCCGAACAGGTTATCTTTAGAATCCATCCTCTGGTAGCACTGCTGCAAAATTTCCTGCCGACAGCAGTTTATACCATGCTGGTAGGTATTCTTTTTTATCTTCTGATTTATTATTTATTTGCCGGTGGTGAAAGGGCTCATGGAAAATAGGATCAAATTTGCTAAAATAGTTGTGGTAGCAGTTTTCCTACTGCTTTTTCTTCGGGCGGCCCAGCTGCAGATTATTCAGGGAGAAGAGTATTTCAGAATGGCTGAAAACAACCGGATCTCAATCCGTCCGGTTAATGCTCCCCGGGGCAGGATTTATTCAGCCGATGGTGATATCCTGGTTTCCAATAAACTGACCTATAATCTATATTACCAGCCCAATGAAGTTTCTCCGGGGATGACCCGGTCTGAACTCTTCGATTTACTGGCAGAAATAATTGAAACCGACCGGGAAACCCTGGAAAGCAATTATTTTAGAAATCAGGAACTGTCCGGTCCGGGTGATGGTGTGCTTTTGCGGAGGAATATTTCTGTTGAAGATATGATCAAAGTTGCAGAAAGAAACAATCAGCTCCAGGGTATTGATATCCGTGAGGCTCCTTTAAGAGACTATATATATGATGATATAGGTTCCCATATTATTGGCCATATTGGAGAAATTAGCAAACAGGAATTAAGGGATTTTGTTGAACAGGGCAGGGATTATACTGGGGGAGATATAATTGGAATTGCCGGGCTGGAAAGGCAGTATGAGGAGCACCTAATGGGCCGGCGTGGTTTTGAGGAAGTTGAGGTTAACAACCTGGGTCACAAGGAAAATCTGCTTCGTTCTCAGGATCCGGTGCCTGGTTATGATCTCCATTTAACGGTGGACTGGGAACTGCAGTTGAGGACCGAGACCCGGCTGGAGGAAAAACATTATTATTTAAAGAAATTGGCTGAGGAAGATGATGAGATACCGGAGCCCGGAGGTGCGGCTGCGGTAATGATGGATATTAACAGTGGAGAGATTCTGGCCATGGGTAATTATCCCCGCTTTGACCCCAATAAATTTGCCACCGGGTTCAGCAATGATGAATATGAAGAGATTAGGAATGATCCCCTGCAGCCCATGCTTAACCGCAACACCATGTTTGCTGTATCACCTGGCTCTGTTTTCAAAATAGTAACCGGGATGGCTGCCATCGAAAATCTGGGGATAAATGCCGATACCACCTTTTATGATGCCACCGGAGAATTCCGGATTCCAGGCTGGGATAGGCCCTTTAGAAATTGGTTGAATTACGGAGAGGGAGAGCTTGACTTTACCCGGGCCATAGGTCGGTCAAATAACATCGTTTTTTATGAATTAAGCTATGAGCTTTATGAGGAATTTCGGGGGTCAAGACTGGTGGAAACAGCCCGGGAGTTCGGTCTGGGAGTGGCCACCGGGATTGATCTGCCCGGGGAGAGAGCCGGACTGGTGCCGGATGGCAGTTGGAAAAGAGAAAACCTCAATGAAGGCTGGTATCCAGGAGATACAGTAAATATGGGAATTGGACAGGGTTATCTTTCTACCACCCCGCTGCAGCTCCTGCAGATTACCGCTGCTGTAGCCAACCGGGGTAATATTTACCAGCCCACCATGGTGCAAAAAATTGTTGATAACCGGGGAGAGGTCATTCAGGAAAACAATCCGGCAGCTGTTAAAGAGCTCTCCTTTGCCCAGGAAGCCTATGAAATTATCGAAGAGGGGCTGCTGGAGGTAACCATGACAGATTATGGGACAGCCGGCAGCGTTTTTCGGGATTTTCCCCTGGATATTGCCGGAAAGACAGGAACAGCCCAGCTGGGTTTTGGTGGTTTAAGCCATGCCTGGTTTGCAGCCTACGGACCGGTGCCCGATCCCGAGGTAGCGGTGGTGGTATTTATCGAAAGAGGCGATACCAGCCAGCATGCTGCCCCGGTGGCAGCCGATATGCTGGCCGCTTATTTTGATCTGGAGGATGAGGTGGGAGAAACTGAAGGCATGGGAGATCCCGCCGGACCTTAGAATCGATTTTGATAAATATATTTACTTAAAATTACTTTCTCAGGGCAGCCAGCAGTAAACTTTACCAGGAGAATCAGTTGTAGTGAAATAATTATTTTATTGATTCTAAATAGTTGAACTAAAGCTAAATAAAGCAAAAATAGCTAAAGTAAAAGTTTTGAATAAGGTCAAGCCTGACCGAAAAACAATAATATTATAGTTAGCCGGTATTTTAAAGTTAAAGGAGAGTTGGATATGTCTGAAGTTATTAATACTAAAATGACCGATCGGGGTGTGGTGATCAGTTTTAATTCCCAATCAGACTGGGATCGAATTAAAACTGTCCTGCAGGAGCATCTGCAGGAGGCCGCTCAATTTTATCAGGGCAGCAGTCTTTACTTTGATCTTTCCTTGCGGGAATTGAGTTCCCGGGAAATGCAGAACTTAATTAATTTGCTCGAAGCCAATCTGCTGGCAGACACCGATTTTTATTTTTTCCAGCAGGAGAAGACTGAGACTAAGAGACAAGATAGGAGCAGGGAGCAGAGCAAATCTTCAGCCACCAGGGAAAGGAAAACCAGAAAGACCCGAACTGGAGAAGAAAATAAACATTTTTCTTCCCGCAACGATACCAGATTAATACGCCGCACCCTGCGATCCGGACAGTCAATAGAACACCTCCACAATCTGGTGATTATGGGAGATGTTAACCCCGGGGCTGAGATTAAAGCCGGTGGTGATATTGTAGTTTTTGGGAAGCTGATGGGATTGGTTCATGCTGGAGCTTTAGGAGATAAGTCAGCCAGCATAACTGCTCTGGAATTAGTTCCCACTCAGATCAGAATAGCCGGAGTTATCTCCCGGTCTCCTGATGAAGAAAACAGGACAGAGATCAGACCCGAAAGGGCTTTTATTAAAGATGACAGGATTGTGGTTAAGGAAATAAAGCTTTAACTTTAAATTTAGCTTTTATTTTAAATTTTAAACTTATATGTAAATTGAGCAGGAGGGATTAAATTGGAGCAAGGTAAAGCTATTGTTGTTACATCAGGAAAAGGAGGGGTGGGCAAGACAACTACCACCGCTAACCTTGGCACTGCCCTGGCTTTGCTGGGCAAAAAAGTTTGCCTGATCGATGCTGATATCGGTTTGCGTAACCTGGATGTAGTTATGGGACTGGAAAACAGAATTGTCTATGATCTGGTCGATGTGGTTGAGGAACAGTGCCGGCTGGAACAGGCCATGATCAAAGACAAAAGGAATGAAAATTTGTTTCTGCTGCCGGCAGCCCAGACCCGGGACAAGGATGCCGTTACTGAGGCCCAGATGCAGGATATGATCAGAGAGTTGAAAGAAAGGATGGACTATGTTCTGGTTGATTCTCCTGCCGGTATAGAGCAGGGTTTTCGCAATGCTATTGCCGGAGCAGATAAAGCTATAATTATCACCACTCCTGAGGTATCGGCAGTGCGCGATGCTGACCGGATAATCGGAATGGTGGAGGCTGAAGGAGTTCACGATCCGGAATTAATCATCAACCGGATTCGGGGAGATATGGTTGAAAGAGGAGACATGATGAACATAGATGACATGCTGGAAATCCTGGCAATTGAGATTCTTGGAGTTGTTCCCGAGGATGAAGGCATTGTTGTTTCTACCAACCGGGGTGAACCAATAGTCTTAAGCAACAATCATCTGGCCGGTAAGGCTTTTAATAATATTGCCAGGAGACTGGAAGGCGAAGAGATTCCCCTAATGAAACTGGAAAACAATGATTCTTTTCTGGTGAAAATCAAAAAATTTGTAGGCTTAAATTAAAGGAGGCGATGGCAATTAGTATTCTGGAGAGAATAAGGGACTTTTTTATCCAGGAAGAAAAAACGGATTCAGGCAGCAGCAATGTAGCTAAAGAGAGATTACAGTTTATTCTGGTACAGGATAGAATTAAGCTTTCGCCTCAGCAGATGGAGGAGATGAAGGCGGAGTTGATAGAAGTTATTACCAGATATGTAGAGGTTGATAAAAGTAAAATTGATATGGATATTTCCCGGGAAGAAGAAAAGATGGCCATGGTGGCCAATTTCCCGCTGAAAAAACAGCAGAAATAAAGGAGTTTTCTGCCCTATGCACTGGGAGAAGAAGCTTTTAAAAAATCTTAATTATCGTATCCCGCTGCTGACTGCCTGCCTGATTATCATAGGCTTTATTGCTGTCAGCAGTGCTGGCAGTGCCAGTCTCACCGGGGGTTATATGTCCTATCTTAGGACCCAGATTGCAGCCTCGGTACTGGGTATTATGCTGCTGATTTTAATAATATTTATGGATTATCGCATCTTTAAGGAGTATGATATTTTTATCTATGCTGGGATAATTTTTCTTTTGAGTTTTCTTTTGATAGTGGGCACCACCGTGGGGGGAGGCACCAGATGGCTGACCATCGGGCCGGTTTCCTTTCAGCCTTCGGAGGTGGCCAAGATTTTCATGATTCTTTTTCTGGCTGCTTACCTGGACCGCAACAGCAATCAGCTTGATAACATTAAGGGTTTGCTGAAAAGCCTGGCCTTTGTTCTGCCGCCCTTTTTTTTGATTGTGCTGCAGAATGATCTGGGCACAGCCCTGGTCTTAATGTTTATCTTTGTAGCAATGTTTTATCTGGCTGGCGGCAGGGTCCGGGATATTCTGATTGTTTTTGGCGGTGTGGGTCTGATTTTCTTTCTGTTGATAACTTTTCACCTTGCCCTGGGCACTCCTCTGCCCTTTCTCAGGCCCTATCAGCTTAATAGACTTATAGCCTTTGTTAATCCCGGCATAGATCCCCGGGGCATTGGTTATAATATAATCCAGGCCCGGATAGCTGTTGGTTCGGGTATGCTGACCGGTAGAGGATTTATGGCTGGCACCCAGAGCCAGCTGGGCTTTCTGCCAGAAAGACACACCGACTTTATCTTTGCAGTCATCAGTGAAGAATTTGGCTTTATTGGAGTGGCTGTTGTTCTGGGATTGTATTTCCTGCTTATCTGGCAGTTTATCAAGGTTATGTGCCAGGCCAAGGACAGATTTGGTTTTCTGATAGTTACCGGAGTGGCGGCCATGTTTTTCTTTCACGTTCTGGAGAATGTTGGCATGACACTGGGAATTATGCCAATCACCGGCATTACCCTGCCTTTTATCAGTTACGGAGGCAGTTCCCTGGTTACCTCGCTGGTAGCGATCGGTCTGGCGTTGAATGTTAACATGCGCCGCAAAAAGATAGTATTTTAGCTCTTTGAGCCTCCTGAACTTTTCTTGCATTTGTAGTTTTTTTCTTTTTCAGTCAGCTCAGAGAAAAATTAACAGCAGTATTCCGGCAGACAGCAGTTAAAATGAATTTTCAAATCTGAGGTGCAAAATTTAATGGCAAATGTTTTTTCTAAAATAGATGACAGTCTTTATCAGGTTGAGAGCCCGGAGCGCTACATCGGCCGGGAATGGAATCAAATCAAAAAGGACTGGGAGGAGACTGAGATCAGGACCTGCCTGGCCTTTCCTGACACCTATGAAATTGGCATGTCCCATCTGGGGTTAAAGCTTTTGTATCACCGCTTGAATCAGGAAGAGGATATTTTATGCGAGCGGGTCTTTGCCCCCTGGACGGACATGGAAAAGCTGCTGAAGAAGAAGGGACTCCATCTTTATTCTCTGGAAAACAAGCGGGAGCTGCTTGATTTTGACCTGCTGGGCTTTACCCTGCAGTATGAACTGAGTTATACCACCATTTTGAATATGCTGAAACTGGGCGGACTGCCGCTTCGTTCTGCTGAAAGGGACAACAGCCATCCCCTGGTAATTGCCGGAGGAGCCACTGTTTTTAATCCCGAGCCCCTGGCGCCCTTTATTGATCTCTTCTATTTAGGAGAGGCTGAGAGAGATATAGTCAGGCTGGTGAGACGCTATCAGGAATTGACGGAATCGGACTGCAGCCGGGGACAGATCTTGAGAGAACTGACTGAACTGTCCGGAATTTATGTGCCCTCCTTCTATCAGCCGGTTTATCAACAGGGTAATTTAGAGAGTATAAAAGTTAAGCAGGATGTCAAACCCAGGGTGAGCAGGCAGTATATTGAGGATCTGGATCAGGCTTTTTATCCCACTGATTTTATTGTGCCCTATGCTGATATTGTTCACAACCGGGCTGTAGTCGAAATTTCCCGGGGCTGCCAGCGGGGCTGCCGTTTCTGTGCTGCCGGAATGAGCTACCGCCCGGCTCGGGAACGCTCGGTTGAGACTATTCTCAACCTGGCTGAAAAAATTATCTCCAGCACCGGTTATGACGAGATTTCTCTGACTTCCTTAAGCTCCATGGATTATTCCCGGATCGAAGAGCTGGTAACCAGACTGGCTGACCGGTTTGCGGGACAGAACGTCAGCATTTCACTCCCTTCTCTCAGAATTGACGAATTTTCTCTGAAGATTGCCCGGGAAGTGCAGCGGGTCCGGCGCAGTGGTTTGACCTTTGCTCCCGAGGCCGGCACTCAGCGTCTCCGCAATATAATAAACAAAGGAGTCCGGGAAGAGGATCTTTTCCAGGCTGTTCGCTCGGCCTTTGAGAGCGGCTGGCACCGGATCAAGCTTTATTTCATGCTGGGACTACCCGGCGAAGAGGAAGAGGATCTGGCCGGGATCGCCCGCCTGGCAAAAAAAACTGCAGAAATCGGGCAGCAGATCCGTCGGGAAACATCCCGGAAAATGCGCCGTATCGAGGTTCAGGTTAATGTTTCTACATTTATTCCCAAACCTTTTACTCCTTTTCAGTGGTTTGAAATGGAAAGTCTAAAAGCCATCCGGGAAAAAATTGAATACCTGCAGCAGCATCTTACCGGACGCAGCCTTTCTCTGGACTGGAATGATCCCGAGACCAGCCGGCTGGAGGCTTTGCTGGCCCGGGGAGATAGAAGGCTGGCGCCGGTACTCGAGCAGGTCTGGCAGCGGGGCAGCCGTCTGGAAGGCTGGAGTGAGCAGGTTGATTATAACCGCTGGCAGCAGGTGCTTGAGGAGTTTTCGCTAAGTGAAGAGGACTTTCTTGCCGGTCGGGAGACAGATGAGCCATTACCCTGGGATCATCTTTATGCCGGGGTGGATAAAGATTTTCTCCAGCAGGAATGGCAGCGGGCCAGCTCCGGGAAAGAAACCCCGGACTGCCGCTGGTCGGCCTGCAGCAGCTGTGGAATCTGTGGTTCTCCCCGCTCCGGACTGGAACTGGCCCGGGATAAAGAGGAGGCGGCCGGTCATGCTGATTAGGGCAAAGTTTCGTAAAGAAAAGAGACTCCGCTATATTTCTCATCTTCAGCTGCTTGATACTCTACGCCGGGCGCTCCGGCGAGCTGAACTGCCGGGTAAATACTCTGAGGGATACAATCCCACTTTTAATTTATCGCTTTCCCAGCCTCTGCCAGTGGGAATGCCGGGAGGAGGAGAGTATCTTGATCTGGAGCTGACTGCTGAAGTTAGGCCTGAAGATTTTTGCCGGCGGCTGAATGACTTTCTGCCCCGGGGTATTGAAATTTTAGAGGGACGTTTAACTGATAATAAGCTTAAATCCCTGCAGGCGGTGGTGGATCGAGCCCGCTATCTTCTGCTGCCTCCTCTGAAAGATGATTCCCGGGCTGAGGCAGTTCTGCAGGATTTTCGCAATAAAAAGGAAATTATTGTAGTCAGGAAACGACGTAATAAATCGGACCGCCGTTATGATCTGCGAGAAATGGTCCATAAAATTGAAACTGCCGCAGATGGGCGCTGGTCTTTTCTGGTCAGCACCGGCAGCCGCGGTAATGTCAGACCGGAGGAGATTGTCAAGGGGTTGCAGCAGATAGATTCTGAAATAGGGGAGCAGCCCCTGATTAATTTTTATCGGGAAGGTCTCTATGTTTCCCGTCCCCCCAAATTATTGACACCCCTGGCGGATGAAATAATGGAGGGAGAATAAATGTGAATAAAAAAATTATTATAAATTCTGGAATTAGAGAAAAGCGAGCAGCAGTACTGGTTAATGATAGACTGGATAATCTTTTTTTTGAACGGGATACCTATGACCGCAGCGCCGGCAACATTTACCGGGGTAAGGTCAGAGATGTACTGCCTGGAATGCAGGC
>SLJX01000026.1 GCA_007134885.1 Halanaerobiaceae bacterium | reverse complement strand
CGCTAGCGGAGGCAGATATGCTGGCGGGAGCGTATTTGGTCGGTACCGGGTTCCCTGACGTATTTCGACAATTTAAGCGCATTTGATGGTACCGATTTGATGGTACCAAACCCATTCCGCCAGCTACCAGTGATATTTAAAAAATTCCCTTTCTGTTCCAGCTCAACAGACTTATTCTCGATCTCCAGCATTTCATCTTATCATAGCTGCGAGAAACCCCCGGTCAATTCCCACTTTTTCTCCAGTTATTTATCCATTTCTAGGATCCAATAATATGATTGCTTAGTTTTATTTGATATTGCTGTTTATCAGCTGTATTATATTATATAAGAAAAGAGCAGTTATTTAATAATGGGTTATTAAGTTAGCTCAGGAAGCAGATATTTTACTGGTTAAATTTGTAATGCATTAAATTTGTAATGCAGATTTTATGAAATGAAATCAGATGACTGACCAAATCAAGAAACTTCGATTCGGTTTAAGATTGTTTCAGGTACTTTCTGTGGTTAAATTAGATAGTCTGTGGTTAAATTAGATAGAATGATGAATAAATTTAATAGTCCATGTTAAATAATAAAGCCAAAATTCCCAAGCGAATTGAAATTTAAGAAGTGAAGTAAATATTAAAATAAGCAGTCAGGAAGTGAGGTATTGAGGAAAAAATGAATGATGAAATGAATATTGGAAAACTGCTGGGAGAAATCTTAACTCCAGAAAAAACTGTCCGCAAATATAAGGTTGGGCGAAATGATCCCTGTCCCTGCGGCAGCGGCAAAAAGTATAAGAAATGCTGTGATAACGTTAGTCCGGAAAGGGACAGAGAAGAATATTTAATAATTTTATATAACATAAGTGGTGAATCATGGCAGGAAAATTATGCAGGTTCCCGGGCTGATTTAGACAAGGATAAGCTGGATAGGTTCACCTTTTGTCTGGAAGATGCAGTAAGGGATTACCCCCTGGACCATGAGTTTATTGAGGCTCTGGCTCTGGTCTATTATTTAAAGAGGGATAATGAAAAGGCCCAGGAGATGCTGAGACGTCTCTGGAGACTGCAGGGCAGCAGGGAGATGAGAAAACATCTTCTGCTGGCTTATTTCCAGCTGCTGATGGTGGCAAATGAAAAAAGAAAATTGCTCAAACTGCTGCAGGAGTTTGAGGATGAAATCCAGGACTGGAAGCAGGCGAAAACTGAATGGGACCGAGAAGAGTGGCTGGAATTACAGGTTTGCTATGGATTTGCTCTTTTGCAGCGGGATGAGGAAGAAGGGCGGGAATATATCGAAAGAGCTGTCAATTCTGGAAAACTGAGGCAGAATGCTGTTGACAACTTTCTTCTGGCTCTGGGGCGAAATGATTATATCCGTCTGGCGCTGGCTATCTATGTTAAAGAGTTCACCAGGCTTTATCAGGATGATGAGGAAGAACTGTTTACCAAAGGTCAAAAAGAAATGGAAAATATTTTGCGCAATATGTTTTCTCAGCCCAAGGTTGAATCTGCTACGTTGCATCGCTGGAGCAGTAAACTTTATGAGATGATTACTCTGATGGACCGCTGGTATGAGCAGGTCAGTGAAGAGATTGCTTCAACTTCCAGTACTCCTGATGCTGTTGATATTTCCCGGGCTTTCGCTGCAAACGGGGAAAGTGAGAGCAAAAGTGAGATCATCTCGAAAATAACAGCTAACATAACAGCAGCAGCTCTCCCTGAAATTAACTCCCAGGAAATCAATCTGGCAGCAGTCACTCTTTCTGTGCTTTTCTCTCAGGAAGAATACTCCCGGGTGATAATAGCGGGAGAGATTTTGACTCATCTCTACGGCGAGCTGCAGGCTTCTCCTGGTAGGGCAGATAAGGCAGATAAGGCACGTGAAAAAGAAAATTTGTCTTTTTTGCTGACCAGCATAGATAGATTCAGAGGTCTCGGGCTTTTTAAATCCGGTGAATACAGGAGACTGGAAGTATTAATCAGCGAGAATTATAATTTTACCAGCGAAAATTTTCTGAATGAGAGCGAGATAAATAATAAAAAATTAGATCTTTGCCTGCTTTTGCTGCTGTCCTGGCTGAAGCTTGATAAGGAGGAATCAGTCCGCCGTCTGCTGACAGAGCTGCTGACCGCCGAAGGTGAGAATGAAGGCTCTCAGACCGCTGAAGGCAAGGATGAAGGCTCCCATACCGCTGAAGGTGAGGGTGAAGATTTAGAGAATGTGAGGGGTGAGGGAGAAGACTTCCCGGCTGTCGAGGATGATGACTCTCTGGTCATTGAGGGAGAAGACTTCCCGGATGTCGAGGAGGAAGACTTCCAGGCTGTCAGCAGCGACAGCGATAACCGGCAGCCAGGTTCGCAGCATAAAGCTGGAGACCGGAGGCTGGAAAAACCCTCTCGCCGTCAGCAGGTAGTGAGAGTTATGCTGGGGCATCTGCGAAATATTTTTGGTCTGCCCTATGAAGAGGAGCTGGCACTTAAACTGATTGATTTGCTCAAAGTTGTCAGTCTACCTCAGGAAATTGAAGCTGCCTATGCCTATGACAGAGTGGTTGCTTTTAAAAGCTGGCTTGTCATGTTCAAAAGCACTCAGCGAGGAATTACCAATTTCCCGGCCGAGGAGAGAGATAAAATTATGCCCCGCTGGCCCCAAATTTTTACCAGCACGCAGAGCCAGCAGTCCCAACAATGCCAGGAAGAACAAATAAACCAGCAGAGTCAGCAGGCCGAGCAGATCCAGCAAAACCAGCAGAACCAGCAAAATCAGGAAGGTCAACTGGGCTGGCGGAGCCAGCAAAACCAGCAGGCCCAGGACAGACAAAGCCCCGAGCAGGCTGCAGTAAAACTTTACAAAGTTATAGGCAGCCTGGCCGGCAGAACATCTCCGGAGGAGTTAAGGCAGCAGCTGCAGGAAGTTCTTGCAGCCCCGATCTTTCAGACTGAGGACTGCTGGAGCAAACTTGATGCTCGTCTGTGGCAGCTGGCCGATATGACAACAGAAGAGATTAAGAGAACGGGAGAAGCTGACCGCCTTATAGCTGATATCGATTCTCTGCTTGCTGGAGAAGAGATGCAGTCTGCTAAGATGCTGTCTGAAAAAGAGATTTATTTCTATCAATTTATAACCCAGGCCAGGGCCGGGCGGCGGCTTCAGGCCTTTCGCTGTTTAGAAAAGTCAGCTGAAATTCTGGGAGAAATCCTGCCCTGGCGCCGCTACTTTTCCTTTTCCTATTTTGATGATTATCTCAACCTTGCCACTGTTTATCTTCCCACAGAAGAGATTAAATGGTATTATCAAAATAAAGAAAAGAGCAGTGCAACCCTTAAAAATATGTTTCTCTTGAGAGATGATGAGCTGCTGGAAGAATTGCAACATCTGGAAGCTGCTGAACTTGTTCGGGAACTTTACCGGGAAAGAGATCAATTCTGGCTTTATAATGTTATAATTGCAATTTCTGAGAGGGGGGAGGAAACCACCCCGCCTTTACTTGAGCTTCTTGAGGATACTGCTGTAAAAATGGCGAGCCAGAAATTCTGGCAGAGTGAAGAAAGCAACTTTTTAGAGACCAGCCCGAAAGACTGGGGAATTATTGAGTGGGACGAACAGGAAGCTGATCTGATAAGATCGATGGCTCCAATTTTTGCCATGTTTATCCTGGCCGAACGCCAGGAAAAACGCGCCTATCCCCTGATGCTTGATATAATAGCTCATCCGAAAAAAGTGGTCCAGCAGGTTCTGGGTGATGTTCTGACTGAGGAGATGCCCCAGCTTTTGATGTCGGTATATAATGGGAATCTAGCAGCTTTGAAAGAAATAATTGAGAATGAAGAAATTAGCTATACCAGCCGAGCTGTTGCTCTGGATACCCTGGTCTGTCTGGTAGCTAATAAAATTCTGGAGAGAGAGGAAGTTGAGGAATACTTTGCCTACCTTTATCGGGAAGGCCTGGAAAGAAAAGAGAAGTCTTATGTCTGGGGTTTTCTGACTGTAGCCACCGAAATTTTGAAGCTGGAGGGGCTTAAAGATGAGGCGGAAAAAGCTTTTGCAAGGGGACTGATAGACAAAGATATTTTTTCTCCCCAGGAAATACTCCCCGAAATCACGGGAGATGATAAGGAAGAAAAATTACGCAAACTATATACCCAGGAAGGTGGCTATAAATACTGTAGGCCCGTCACTGATGCAGCGGAACTGGCAGCAAGTTGGTTCGAGTGATTTTGGTCGGTAGAATTATGTTAATTCAAATGGTGGGTACCGGGTTCCCTGATTGCGGGTTCCCTGATTATTTAGCAGAAACGTTAAAATTAATTTTATATTGTTATATTGTGATAAAAGGATACATTATATAAGTAATCCTTATATAAGTAATCCTCACGACTTGAGGGCCGTTAAGAATATAAGTTAACTGAAATCGGATTATATTATTTGTTTTTGTAGGAGAGTGAAATAACACATGATGGTTATTGCTATTGTAGGTAGTTATCGTAAAAGTGGGGTTACTGATAGAGTTGTGGATGAAATTCTTTCTGCAGGTAGAAAACAAGGTGCTCAGACTAAAAAAATATTTTTAACAGATAAGCACATTGATTTTTGTAAAAATTGTCGTTCATGCACTCAATTAAAGGATTTAAAAAAAGGCAAATGTGTTATTTCAGATGAGATGGACTCAATTTTGGATGAGATTAAGCAAGCAGATGCTTTAGTAATTGCATCGCCAGTAAATTTTGGCACAATGACAGCTGTTATGAAGAAGTTTTATGAAAGATTAGCGTGCTATTCTTGGTGGCCTTGGGGAGCAAAATTTCCTAAGAAAAGAGATATTCAGAAAAACAAACGTGCAGTTGTGGTAGCATCATCTGCTGCTCCAGGATTTTTCACTCGTTTTTTCACAAAAATAGTTAAACATCTTAAGGAAATTGCGAAGTGTTTGGGAGCTAAAAAAACTAGCTCACTAATTGTTGGTTCATCCGCAGTAAAACCTAATCAAAAACTCAAAACTAAGACCAGAAAGAAAGCTGGTAAATTAGGAAGAAAACTAGTTATTTAAAACCGATATTATTTCTGACTGAAGTAAAAGCCAAATATATTGCCGGGAGCTGTTGCTGAGTGACCGAAAATCAGGAAGACATCCTCAAAAACTTAAATCCAGAGCTGGGAGCAGCGGTTTATTTAAGCCTGCTGGCGGGAAGAAAAATTCTGGACATATATCAGGACGAAAATTATTCTGTGGAGTACAAGGAAGATGACTCTCCCATAACATTAGCCGATCGGGAAGCCAATGAGATAATTGTAAATAATCTCAAAAAAAGATTTCCCGATTATGCCCTGCTGTCTGAGGAAAGCAGAGACGATCCGGCCAGATTAAAAAACAAATGGTGCTGGATTATTGACCCCCTGGATGGCACCAAAGAATTTGTCAAAGGGAATGGCGAGTTTACCGTTAATATCGCCCTGACCTACCGTCAGGAACCAGTTCTGGGTGTGATTTACCTGCCGGTCAAGGGGGATTTGTATTATGCTCTTAAGGGGCAGGGAGCTTATTATGCTGGTGGACTGGACGGAGAGAATCTTTCAGAAATCCGGCTGACAGACACTTCAGCATCCCCCCTGAGATCCCCATCAGCAAAACAGCTGACAGACACTTCAGCGTCCAGGTCGGCAGTTACTCCAGCATCCAGACCGACAGACACTTCAGCATCCCAGTCGGCAGCCACTTCAGAATCCAGGTCGACAGCCACTTCAGAATCCCGGACGACAGACACCTCAGCATCCCGGCTGACATCCTTAGCCGAGGTTAATAGTTCAAAGGGTAGGGCAAAAGAGCCGCCTCACTCTCTCACTGAATCTCTCAAGAATATTATCCAGAGTTCCAGCAGAATTGAGGTTTCTCAAAGAAGAGAAAATCTCAGAGTGGTGAAAAGCCGCTCCCATGCTTCCGAGAAGCTGAACCGACTGCTGGAAAGAAACAGCGACAGGATTGCCGAAGTGCGGGAGCTGGGAAGCTCCCTGAAGGGCTGTCTGATTGCCCGGGGAGAGGCAGAGGTCTACTACCGTTTTACCCTCACCAAAGAGTGGGATATAGCTGCCATGGACTCTATAGTTACTGAGGCCGGGGGTATTATGCGTAATCTAAAAACAAACCAAAGCTTTCAATATAACCGGGAAAACAGCTTGAATGAAGCTGGTTTTTATCTGCTGAACAGGGAGGAGAGCAGGTTAAAGTGAGGGTGGTGTATGTTGTGGTGTGTGCTGTAGGCGTTCAGTGGACAAACCGGTTCGGGTGGTTGTGGTGGTACCGGGTTACCTCATGATTATTTTTGCAGGGGAGATATTAATTTGTATTACAGATTTTATTTTACCAGAAAATTAACTGAAAAATCACCGACAGCAAAAAATGCTGGAAAATCGTCAACTGAAATAAATACAGCTTTTTTAAGCCCTTAAAATTCTTAAACTTCTAAAAACTTTTATTCCCTAAAGCTCCTTAGTTAGCTTTTAATATATCAATACCGGATTTCCTTAAAGACAGAATTTCCATGAGAAGCAGGATTTCCAGGAGAAATAGAGAAAAACAATAAAAACAGGTGCCATAAGAAAGCACATTAGCAAGCACATTAAACAAGCACTTTTAGCAAAAACAAACAAGCATTTTTAGTAAAAACCGGGCGTCAGAAATGGGCGATATTGATTAAATAGAAATCCGGGGTAGCCGCTGGTTAATAGAGGTTTACTGGTTATTTTAATTGCTCAGTTGAAAAAAACATTTGTTCGGAATAAAGAATAATTGCAAACAGAATTGAAGAGGTGGGATGAGAATTATATGGAATTAATTTTAGATTACATAATTGCAGCTGTCAACCTCTATGGTCTGGTGGGTATGCAAAAGGTCCTGGAGATTTATAAGCAGCAAAATGATAAGCAACTGAGCCTGAAGCAGATGGTGGGAATAGTTATTGATTATGAGGGTTATCTGGAGAATAATTATGCCTATCTGGCTGATGATTATCTTGCCCATGAAGCCGTGCTGGACTTTGATGATTTTGATTATTACTTAAATGAATCCCGGGGCAAACCTTATTATGTGCCCGACAAAACAGAGTTTTTAAAGTATGCAGATAGATTCTATTTTGAAAAGAATAAAGAGTACAGAAAACTTGTGAACTTCGTAGCAGATTGTTTCTTTGAGGGGGATAAATCAGAGGCGGCAAGAATATGCGAAGATATTCATCTCTTCTGCAGATTAGATTTCAAACCCACCTCAGTTTTAAGATTTTTGTCCTTTAAGAAATTAAACTTTACAGCTGAAAAAGATTTTAATAAATTTCTTGAGTTGTTGGTGGACCTGGCTAATAATACCAGGATCTGGGAAAATAACGGTCATACTCCTGCAGAATTGTTTGAGGAGTATGAGAAAGAGGATTTAATGCCTTTGCCGGAAAAAGACTTTGTAGTTGATGAGAAGGAAATTGGTAAGGAAGATGGTAAGGGAAATGAGAAGGAAAAGAAGCAGACACCAGTGGTTAAGGAAGATAAACCTGGCCGTAATGATCCCTGCCCCTGCGGCAGCGGGAAGAAATTCAAGAAGTGCTGTCTGGATTGATAATTTTTGTTGGAAATAACGGCAGTATTTAGCAAGGGAATCAGCAATTATAATAATCCAAGTAGACAATTAGCAACAAATTAAAAGTACGCCAAAAATTTATCATTAATTAGCAATAATTTAGGGGAAAATCAGCAATAAATCATCAAGGAATTAGTAATAATTAAGGATATTAAAAATTCAGCCGGGGTGGTGACATCAATGGATAATAATAAATTGCTGGAATATCTGGAGGAGAAGTTTGCCGGTATTGATAGCAGGTTTGAGAGTTTGGAAAAGGGCCTGCGCACTGATATGGAAAATATGGAGGAAGGCTTGAGCTCTGACATGAAGACTATGGAAAATGACCTGCGCTCTGATATGAAGACTATGGGGGAAGGTTTGCGCACTGACATGAAGACTATGGAGAATGACCTGCGCACTGATATGAAGACCATGGGGGAAGGTCTGCGCTCTGACATGAAGACTATGGAAAATAGTCTGCGTTCTGATATGAAAACCATGGGGGAAGGTTTGCGCTCTGACATGAAGACTATGGAAAATAGTCTGCGCTCTGATATGAAGACCATGGAAAATGACCTGCGTTCTGACATGAAAACCATGGGGGAAGACTTGCGTTCTGAGATGAAGGCCATGGGGGATGATCTCCGGTCAGATATTGAGAGATTAGAAGGCAAAGTTGATAAAAATACAAGTGACATCGAAATGATAAAGACACAGACTGCCGGACTGCTGGAATTTAGAACAGAAATAAGCAAAAAAGTTGATAATGTCCATGCAGACTTAAAACGAGAAATATCATTTGTGCTGGATAAAACTGTAAAAAATGAAAAAGATATCTATGATCTCAGCGAGCAGCATGAGAGACTGAGGCAAAAGTTTGAGGTTTCGGAGGCAGATTAATGGTCGGTACCGGGTTCCCTGACGTTTTTCGACAATTTAAACAAAATCAAGGGCTCTCCAGCTGGATCCTAGCACTAACGAAGTAAATTATTGGCGTAAGGTTCCATTAGGAGAGCTCTCTTTATTTTTAGTTTATCAGCAGGATTAGTTTAAAACACAGGCTGAAATTAATCAAATTAATCTAACCATTCCAACCAGTATAGCCCTTCCAACCGTTATAATCTTTCCAACTATTATAACCTTTCCAAACAATCTAACCTCTCCAGTTATTATGACCATTCCAATCATTCCAACCAACCAAAACAATCAAATAAGTCAAATCAACCAGCTAAGGGCTCTGAAAAAAATACAGTAAATCACTGAAAGAACAAAGGAGACTAAAAAAACATATCCTATCATCAAAAATTCCATCCTGCCAGCTGCCGTCTACCAGTGATATTTAAAGAAGTTCCCCTCCTGCTCCAGCTCAGCAGTCTTATTCTCAAGCTCCAGCATTTCATCTTCCTCGAGCGGCGAGAAGTTACGGGCCAGCTCCACATTCTCCTCCAGTTCAGCCAGACTGCCAGTGCCGATGATGCTGGTGCTGACAGGAAAACTCCAGGTATAGTAGAGGGCTTCTTCAATAGTGTCAACTCCTCCACCGGGCACCAGACGGCCGGCAGCCAATACTTTCATAGCAATGATGCCCAGTTCCTGCTCCCGAGCTTCCTCAAGCAGCTCCTGCTGGAAGGGTCGATAATGAATATCAGCAGCGTTTAAAGACATCAGCAGACAGTCAAAATCATATTCCCGAATCCCTCGCAGCAGCAATTCGGGATCCTTATGGCCGGTGATCCCGGTAAAGCGGATAACACCCTCCTGCTGCAGCTCTTCCAGGGCAGTAATCGCTCCCTCACTGGCCAGAGCGGCACTCAGATCCTGCTCGGTTCTGATATTGTGGAGCTGATAGAGGTCGAGGTAATCAGTTTGCAGCCGACCCAGACTTTCCTCAATCAGGCGCATAGTGCCGTCATAACTTCGTTCGTGAGTCTTGCTGGCCAGAAAAACCTCATCCCGTCTTTCTGCCATTACCTGACCAAAATTGGTTTCACTGTCTCCACCGCCGTAGCTGGGAGCGGTGTCAATATAATTAATACCGTAATCCAGGGCCTGATTGATGATCTCGACTGCCTCCTGCTGGCGTTCTACCTGCTCGATGGTGGCTTCTCCTCCCAGACTGAGGATGCTGATCTCCTCACCGGTTTTCCCGAGCTTCCGCCGGGGAATGAGTTCGGCGGCTTTAAGCCGCTCCTCTGGAGAAAGAGAACCCGATAATCCCGGACCCAGGGAGAGAGCAGCGGTCATAGCCAGCATCCTGCTGATGAATTGTCTGCGGGTTAGCATTTTGCCCACCTCCTGGATTTCATTGTAATATCTGGATTTCATTGTAGTATAACTATAATTTATATAGGCTTACTTGTCAAGACGCAGGGCAGGATGTTACGAGTTCAGCAAAAAAGGATTGATGGATTAAAAGCAAATAACTCCAAAAAATCACCAGGCTTAACCTGAAACTTCTATTAAAATCTCAATTTAAAATCTCAATTTTATTCCAGCTGAT
>SLJX01000034.1 GCA_007134885.1 Halanaerobiaceae bacterium | reverse complement strand
TTCCTTTACGCGCAGAAATAGTGTGTAATGTGTCTGAAAATTTTATTTTTCAAAGATATACGGTAAGATGTCAAGAGGCAGAAGCAGAAGAAGAAGAAGAAAATAGAAGAATGCAGGGGGATTAACTTAGTTCAAATTCTTTAATATCAACCATCGGTTTACAAGATGAGCCATAATTAAGTGATTTGTCTGTTTTCCACAAAACATCCTTCTTCCAGGTATCACCAGGTATCACAGTGTTTTTTAAAAATTATCATCACAATTAAAGGCTGGCAGCACGATACAGTCACCTACCGGAAAGAGCCAGCTCAATCTCATCTCTTAATTTAACTTTAGAAATTTCTTTACCACTCCTGATTCTGGAGCCATTCAGAAAAATTCCCCTGGGAATTTGATGGCGAAGAAGTGTATCCCGTCTATCGGCGCAGTATTCATTCAAAATAACTTTGCTCTGGAACTCCCCGGCTATTTCTCTAACCCTGATAGTTTCAATATAACTTGTTGGACAAAAAGAGTTCCAGAAAAGGTCAATAGTTACCTTCTCACCTTCGGAATAAAAACTATAATCTGGCGAGAGAAATTCTGGTTCAGCTGTCCCCTGGCCGGTTACTTTCCATAAAAGGGCCTGATCCTCTTTTCTCTTTACTATTTCAAAACCACATCTTTCAAAAAAATTTCCCGGCATGAACCAGTGATCATTATAATAAGCTTTCACAACCACACCTTTTAAACCCTGCCTCTCAGACTGAAACACAGCATTCTCAACAAGCCTTCTTCCTGCTCCCAGCCCCTGCACTTTATCTTTTACCACCAGGCAGGGAATGACCAGAAGGTTTTCTCCTAGAGGACCCAGGGGACACATCTCAATTGGAATAAGATGAATAAATCCCACCGGCTCTTTATCAAGATAGGCAACTCTGGTTCTTACACCCTTTTGATGTAAACTTTGCAGCCAGATAAGCCTTTTCCTGGCTGCCAGCTCTATCTCAGCTCTTGTAAGATTTTCTGGAATATCATTGACATGAGTACAGGTGCCAACAAAGACGATGTCTTCTTTGCTCATATCTTTAATTTTGAAATTATCCATCTCAACTTCCCCCACAGCAGCCAAATTTTTGTCGGGAGATAATTCGCTCTAGACCGGGAGATTACTGTCCTGATCTTTTTCTCTGGAAAATAATTTTGCCGCTTTGGATTTTCTCTTTCTCTCAAGGCTTTCAAGTTTTTCTTTCTGAACCAGACCTAACTGCCAATCCAGATTAAACATTTTCATCACTCCTAAAATACCTGAAAGCAATGTTCCAGGCTTTTTAAACAGGGAGAAGGAGGGTCAGCGGTTACATTGATTTCAGCTTTGATAAGCTCGCTATCTCTTTATAATCCTGGATTAGTTTCTCTGCAGTCTCCTCATCGATATCTTTTCTGGCCAGCTCCTGCTGAAAACTTTTGACCGCCTTTCTTTTCTGGAAATAAAAACGAAGTCCCGAGATTGCCAGCACAAAGAGCAATTTTATGATTTCCGGGAGCAGCTTAAAAAATTTCATCATATCTCCTGAGCCTCCGATCAGCGGCTCACATAAATTTCGGGCTGCGGTTCCTATTCATCATCTTCATCATCATGATTACATTTAAAGCCACTAAAGCTGCCGCCAAATCCACCGCCGCTGCCCTGTTTTGTAATATTTTTTAAGGGGCTGAAATAATCCTTGGCCATCTTAAGGGCTTCTTCCTTTTCAATTCCAGCTTCCACCAGCTCCTGATAGAGGGCTCCCACACTCCGACCAATATTTCTGCCCGCTTCTTCCGAGTAAACCGATTCCATCAGCTTATTGATCAGAACAGGCAGTTCTTCCGAAACTGCTCGCAAAATCTCCTTCACTTCTTCAGGCCCTCTTTTTTCCTTGCTCTTTTTCTCTTCAGTCATTTTTTACACTCCCTTTAATATTTTTTGATAGACAGGCGGAATAATACTCAGCGCCGAATCAGCGACTTTATCTTGGATAGTTTCAGCACTGAAGTAATCAGTAATAATCTCCAGCAGGTACTCTGTATAATTCACTCTAAAATCCATTCTGTCAGCCTGACTGCTTTTCCTGTCGCCTTTCTCTTCGATAATAGCCTCAAAAATCTCTGCTTTACGCCGGACTGGCATCTCAAACTGCTGTTTTTGAAATAGCCTGCGGATATTTCTTTCCTGAAGAAATTCTTCTTTAAATTCTTCACTGGTCTTCAGCAGATCGTAAAACTCTAATTTTTCCTTCTGAGATAAATTATCCTGAAAATAATCTAAAAGCAGGGTGTATTCTTCCCGGGATAAAGGCATTTATCATTCCTCCTTCAATTCCGACTTAAGCTGCTGCCGGGCATAATAGGCCCGGCTTTTCACAGTTCCTGAGGGGATCTCCATTATTTCTCCCAGCTCTTCACAGCTTAAACCGAGATGGTAAATTCCATAAAGTATCTGCCGCTTATCGGGCTCAAGTTCTTGCAGGGCATCGGCCAGGGCTATATCATCGGCAGGCAGATTTTCTGTTAGGCTGTTTTCAATTTCCGGTTTGAAGGGTACTGTATTGGATTCCTGTTTTTTTAGTTCATCAACCAGGCGTCGGTGTGCTACAGTTAAAAGCCAGGACTTCAGGTTATTGACGTTCTTAATACCATCCCTGTTTTCGTAAAGAGAAAGAAAGGTTTCCTGAAAAATATCTTCAATAAGATATTGATCCCTGAGCCGCTGGCTTAAATATCCATAGACCATATTTGAGTATTTATCATAAATCTCCGCAAATTCCATAAATATTCCCCTCAAAAACCGGTCGATTTTATTTTGCCGATTTTTCTCTCTCTTCTCATTCTATCTCTTCTCATTAATATAGTCTTGAAAAATAACCTTTCGGTTCAAATAAATCTGGTGGATATGGTTGGTACCGGGTTCCATCCGTTTTTTCGACAAAGTTTTTGTTTGTTAGGTACCATCTTTGTTGGTACCCTTTAGGTACCGTTCCAAATGGCAGAAATGTTAGGTGCCGGGTTCCAAGGTGGTCGAAATGGTAGGTTCCGTTCCAGGTGGCAGGCAAAAGATTCCAAGGTGGTAGTCAAGAGATTCCATTGTCAGGTTAGTTGATTTTTTCGAAGGCAGAGAATATGTGTCATAATAATAGTAATAAAATAATAGAAATGGAGATTTATCGATAGTCCCATCAGCCTTGACCTTTTATCAACTGACAAACTAATCTTGCTAGTAGATTTCACAAAAATTTAGCTCTTTATCTTGAAAATTTGCAGAAAAATTTTCATATAATGTTGTGCTCCGAAGGAGCATGAGAGTTTACCTCTTTTTAAGGGGTTAACTTACTTCTTCCTCTTACTTCTTCCTGGTGTCAGTTTGATTTCATTAAATATCATCTCAAATTCTCCCAGCAAACAGAATTTTCTCGGGAGAGCAATTAAGTTAGGGCTTTTATCATCCTTACCTTCTTCAGCTTTTTCCCAATTTCAAGATGATCTTCCCTGCCTTCTCTGCTAAATCCCCTGCTCCGATAAAAGTTTATCGCTTCTTTATTTGCCTTCAGGACCCACAAAACTACTATTTCGAAATCCATTTTTCTCAAACGGCTAATTCCCCACTCAAGCAATTTGCTTCCCAGCCCAGCACCCTGCTTATCAGGCAGAATATAGAGACCATATATTTCACCGGTGTTATTATTCAGATCATCATCTCTACATTTTCCAATGGTAATAAAACCAGCCAGCTCTTTTTCAATTTCAACCACACCGACCTCTATATTTTCATCATCGCCCAGATTTTCTCGAAAAAATTCAGCACTATTATCGGGACTCATATTATTAAGCTTTTCCTCTGGAACAATTCCCTTATAGGCTTCCTGCCAGGTTTTTACATGGATGAGACCCAGCCTCCCTGAATCTTCTGGAGCTGCTTTTCTGATCCTCATATCTATCAACCCCATAAAATAAATTAAATGGCAGTTTCTCCCTCTTAAAGTGTTCTTTCATAGATCTTTTGACATTACCAAATAAATAAATGTTCAGCTCCAGTTATAGTACTGTCGACACACCAATGGTAAATCCAGGTTGGGAACAGGTGGCTCAATATACCCGCTACTAATAATATTCTGAAAAAAATGTTTAATTCCTTTAGAATCCCTTAAAGGTTTCCAATTTTGATAACCAGCTTTGATTACCAGTATTAATCACCAGTTTTTAATTATCAGTTTTGATTATCAGATTGAATTACAAGTTTTGATTACCAGCTTTGATAATCAGCTTTGATAATCAGCTTAATTACTGCTCATTTCAAAATTTGCCCGGCAGATTGAGTTATTCCTGAGGGGTTATCCAGTATTCGAAATACTGCTGAGTCTCATCGCCGGGACGAATCGTATATCCAATCATGATGTAATATTTCCAGTAGAGAACTGCCTCTCTCTGGTCTAAAGATACCACATCAGCAACAATCAGCCCCTGTCCCAATGTGCCTGGATAATACTTCTGCCTTCATGTTCCCATCTCTGTCAACCAAAGAACCTCTTTCATCATCAAAGAACCTCTTTCATCATCAAAATTATCTATATTTGTCCTGTGGTATTGAGCCCGACAAACCGTAATACCCAAAGTACACACCTTCGTTTAGCCAGGAGGGAGCAGAGTAGTCCTGAACTTCAGGGAAAAGGGCAAAAACAAACGAAAAGCAGGGCTAAACCTATCCAGCTGCCTGCTGTTCGAATATTTTACCGGAAAAATATTTTGTTAACAGAATATTCATAGAAGATAGACAGGGCACACAAAGGTTCTGGCAGGTAAATCAGATATCAGGCTGCTTTTGCGAAATTATTCTTTGATCATTTTCCTTTACCCACAGAAAAAGTATGTGTAATGTGTCTGGCAATTTCACTTTTCCAAGAATTTTCAAAGAAATTTTTCAAAAAAATACCATGTGGATCATCAGTTTTATCAATAAAGTCAAAAAAAGGAGAGCTTTATAGCCATCAGACCAGTTTGACCCCCCCTCAAGCCATTTATACCTGCAGTGCTCAATTGCTCATTTATTCTTATTAATCACCTTCATCCCTTCCCGGGTGCTCAAAGAAGAAAAATCGTGATTTTGAATGAACTCTTCAACGACTTTCGGCTCAACTTTAGAGTATTCCCTCAGCGACCAGCCGATAGCTTTTTGAATAAAAAATTCATCAATATCTTTCAACTGATTTATGAGATCAAATAACAGAACAGCATCAGTGTTTTCTTTGTAGCCCAGCTGAAATAGCAGGGCAGTTCTCTTGAGCCAGATATTATCTGAACGAACCCATTTTTGCAGATACCTCTCCCGGTTCTCCGGAAATGATTCAAAGTATCTTCCTGTCAGGTTTTTTGCAATTCTATCCACTGTATCCCACCAGGATTTTTTGGTTATCATATATTCAAACAGGCTGATGATATCTTCTGTGAAGTTCTTCTCATATCTCTCCAAAAGTTCAACTGCATAATACTGATATTCTCTTTCTTCCTTCTTCCATAATTTTTTTATGACAACAGCTAAATTTTCATAAACTGGCCTGTTATCTTTTCGCATAAATTTACGAGCTGCTTCTCTTCGGGGTCTGGCTTGAATACCGCAAAACTCAAATTTATTTCTCATATATTTTTTCTGTCCCTCAGCACATTCTGAATCGGCTATAGCTTCAAAGGCACCTGTGATTTCCTCTATATATTTATCGGGATTAAAATTATCAGACATGCTAATCCTCCTTCCCCCTTTCATCCTTCTTTCATCCTTCCACTTGCTGTATAATTGTATATGCTCTTGCTATGTTCTGATTTGGTATGTATATTGCTTTGTTTATAAAGCATTTTGTTATAAAAATTGTGCATAAAGCTTTGCGTGTAAAACATTGATACTGCCAAAACAATCTGATAATGATAACTTCAACAGCATAACTTAATTTCCTTTACCTTGAAAATTTGCAGAATGTTTTTCATTTAATGTTATGCTCCGAAGTAGCATGAGAGTTTTTCTTGAAAATATGTGCTGATATTTTCATCTATTGTTCTGCCCTATAAGGGCCTGGCGGTTTATCTCAGAAATTCTGGGGAAGTGGCTCTCTGCTGCTTTTTAGTTTTTTATGTCGAATTTTCGGGTGGAACCCGGTACCCACCATTTCCACCCGGTACCAACCAAATTAGACAGGAATGTATAATTCCTTACATCTTTCATGAATTGCCCGTGATATAATTTTTATATTAAAGGTCGATTTATGATCTAAAATCATTATTTTTGAACACTATTAAGGGAGGGGCATTATCAATGAGTGACAGTAAAATCAAGATAAAGCAGAATCAAAGATCTGACCGAGAGGAGTTAGAAAAATTTGATTCACCTGGCGGTAATAAAGTTAAGATAAGGCAGATTCATAAATCTGACCAGGAGGAATTGGAAAAGTTTGTTTCACTGGAGAGAGAGCTTCTAGGTGAATATTCTAACTTTGTTCCCAGAATTGATGATAATGTGATATACCAGCTTTCTGGAGAAAGCCCCTTTTTCAGTGAGATTGATCATACCATGTTTATTGCCTCAGACGGCTCTGAAGATGTGGCAAGATGTGCTGCCCTGATTAATCACAAATATCAGAAAGCCAAGAACGAAGCTGTGGGTTTCATTGGTTACTTTGCAGCTGCACCTGATAAGGGCCCTCTGGTCAAAAAGATGTTTGAGCAGGCAGAAGCCTGGCTCAAAGAACGTGGTGTAAAGCGGATCATTGCACCCTACGACGGTTCATATTTTATTGGCATGACTATCCGGACAGCAGCTTTCGATGAAAAACCAATCTTCCCCATGATGTGGCATCCCCCTTATTACAAAGATTACATGACAGAAGCTGGTTATCAACCATCCTATCCTTTCTGGAGTTTTAGGGTGGATTTCTCTTCAGAAAATTTCCGGGCCACAGTTCAACAGGTTAAAGAAAATAATACTGCTCAAGTTCGACCGCTTAAAAAAGATAACTGGGAAGAAGAACTGGAGATACGTCGCCAGATTATAAACGAAGCATTTAAAGATGAATGGGAACATCATCCTTTGAGCCGGGAAGAGATTCTTGATTTTTTTAATCCCTTGAAAGAATTTATTGATCCAAAACAAATGCTTATAGCCGAAATAAATGGAAAACCAGTGGGGATGTGTCTGGGGTTTCCCGATCTAAATGGCCTGTGGAAAAAGTTTAATGGAAGTATCGACGATGTGGAAGAAATTCGCAGGGCCTTTAATAATTACAGCAGAGCGGGTCTGATATTGATTGCTGTGATTCCTGAAGCTCAAGGAAAGGGAGTAGGGAAGTCTCTGGCAACCACTCTCTTTCAAAGGTATCAGGAGCAGGGCTTAAATGAAGCAGCTTACCATGTGGTAAATGAAGTTAACGAAAAATCTCGCAATTTTGCTGAGTCATTATGCTGTGAAGGCCGCAAGCTGTTCCACTGTTATGATAAGATAATTGCCTGAGTGTCTTTAATTATAAAAACCTGAGTGTCTTTAATTATAAAAAAAACCTGTGTGTCTTTAATAATCAAAACCTGTGTGACAAAGGTCAATTCTACCACATATGAGTTTGAGGAAATAATGTCCGGCTTGAAGAAACACAGACAAATCACCAAAATGTATTAAAACGGTTTGGGGTTACAGTTTTTTCCTTTATGCCTCCCTGGATTTTTCTTTTATATTGGCATAAAATTCTCTCAGGGTATGCTCACCGGCTTCTGGAGCAACCATATCCCTTGTCAGAACTGTCAGGAAAAACTCTAACGGTCCATAAAACTTTTGCGATGTAAAAGTTCGTAGTAAAAATAAAGCTATCTTTGCCAGCGATTCAGGGAGATAGTTTATCTTTTTTTCTTTTCCTGCGGCAGCAAAAGCAATGCTGGCAATTTCGTTATGTGATAAAGTTTCAGGACCACCCACTTCTATTTCTTTTTTGGTCTCTTCAATTGCATCCCCACAAACTGCGGCCAGATCTTCCCCGTGAATTGGGTTCAATTTATATTCTCCGTCACCGAATAGATAAATGCGCCCTTTTTCGGCCATTTTGTAAACTTCCTCCATGTCGGAGAAAAACCCATTGGGACGAATGACACAATAGTTTATACCGGATTGTTTTAGTTCATCCACAAATCTCTCCTTTGCCTGACAAACTTTTAAGTCTCTCAGCTCTTTCCCCTTAAAAACAGAGATATAGATGAACTTTTTAACCCCGCTGTTTAAAGCCTCAGCCAGTAAATTTTTATTGGCCTGGTAGTCCACATCCATATATTTCAGGCCATCTTTCTGGCTGGTTATCCCCACTGTGGAAATAACAAAGTCGATGTCTGCACAACAGTCTCTGATCGACTCTGGTTCAGTAACCTGAGCCTGTATCACTTCAATCTTCTCAGCCTCTACCGGATCTAATTTGGAGGGGCTGCGAACAACAACTGTCACCTCATACTGCCGCTTTAGCAGCTCGCTTAATATATATCCACCCAGATATCCAGTTGCTCCAGCAAGAAGCACTTTTCCCATTAAGTTTATTCACCCTTTATTCACCTTTATTTTGTCGAATTTTCGGATGGAACCCGGTACCCACCATTCCCACCATTTTTTCGGTACCGACAATTTTTTCAAGCTAACTTCTCTTCCTGCCTAAATACAATAAATGCTCGCATATTCCCCAGGTGACAGGATCCTGGCTGCTTTGAAAAACAACTTCCAGCCACTCATTATAGGCCTCTTCAGACAGGGAATTAATTTCCTCTTCTCGAGGAGCTGCAAGGCCTTCTACTCCGGCCATTACCAGCTCATCTAAGTTGAATTCAGCCATGAATTCTTTAGCCTCCCGGGGATGATAAAAATAAGCATCAGTAAAGCCTTCTTCTTCCGGTTTTAATCTGCTTTTCCCGTCTATTAAAAAGTTTAAGTATCTTTCCCGGCACTCAATTATTTTCTCGGGTGCTTTTTTAAGAAGATAAACCAGAGGGGCATAGGCAGAGATGAAGGCTACTACTAGTATCCCACCTTCCTTTAACTTCTCCATACACTGCTCCATGACACTATATCTATTACTCTCTTCCAGCAGGTGATACATGGGCCCCATATTTAAAATCACATCAAAATCTTCTTCCTCAACAACCTCACTTAATTCCAGGGCATTACCCTGCAGGGCTGCCTTTAACTCCACTCCCCTCAGTTTTGCCTTTTTTCTGGCTAACTTAATATTTTCTTCCGAAAGATCAACTAAAGTAACCTCATGGCCCTTTTCTGCCAGCCACAGGCTATAACGCCCGGGGCCGCCTCCCAGATCAAGGATTTTCTGATCATCTGGAAGATACTTTTCTAGATAACGACAGGTTATATCAAACTCAATCCTGTGTCTCTCAAGCCTCTCCCATTCCTTCTCAGCAGACTTATTATAATGATTCTGTACTTTCTTCATTTAATATCCCTCTTTTTATTATTTTTATTCTTTCCAGCGCCATTTATCAAAATTTAACTGAGGAGTATGTATTTTTTCGTTCCTGTAATCTCCACTACTTTCTATATTAAGTGATCACCTGGAAGTATTGCAAATAACACAACCCAGATTTACATAGTTCATTAGTTTCACAACGGCCGCCCTTACCGAATGATTTTGGTGCGGTGACGAGGAACGGAACCGTAAACCCTGCAGTTATATGAGGTGAACGGCTCTAATCCTTTATTTTTTATTAATTATGTCCAGCTTCGTATTATGCTTTATGCTTATAATATCGGTTAATGTCGGTGCTGCTTTAACTGTTTCCTCATGACAAGCCCCTGTTCAGCCTCTAAGAACACATAAAATCCACTCTTTCTATACATCTCAAAATAACCGCCAAAATCTGATGATTGATAACTAGATTCTTTGTATGGATATGCCTCCACAAAGTCAAAACCATCTTGGGCCGCATCCTTACATACACGCTTCAATAGTAGCGTAGCAATGCCTTTTCTTTTCATCTCAGGCGCAATTACAAAGCAGAAAATAGATTTCACCTTTATGCTCGTGTTAGATTCCTCTAACGGTACATAATTCATAAATCTTCTCCAACTAGCGCATTTCAAGCAATCTGATTTTGTATTGGCGTTGCACCATCCAACAATCACATCACCACTATAAG
>SLJX01000194.1 GCA_007134885.1 Halanaerobiaceae bacterium | reverse complement strand
TGATTTGTTTTTTATTGTAATTATTTTTTGAGATGGTTTATCAGCTGGCCGAGGTTGTGGGCGGTCAGGCTTAGGAGTTCTTCGGTTTCAAATATGGCAGTTTCCAGGGTAGCAGGGCTGTTCAGGATACTGAAGACTGAAGTTACGCCCTGGTTATAGAGCGGAGTCAGATCCCTGTCGTGTGAGCCGCAGAGTACCAGAAGCGGGATGCCGGCAGGGGCGCAGTGTTTAGCCAGGGCGCCGACTACCTTGCCGCGGCTGCTCTGATGGTCGCATTTCCCCTCGCCGGTGATGACCAGGTCGGCGCGGGAAATTTTGGCGGGCAGCTGAAGGAAGTCCAGGATCATGGCGGTGCCGGATCTAAGATTGGCGCCCAGGAAGGCGTGGAGGCCTCCGCCCAATCCTCCGGCTGCTCCCGCCCCGGGAAGCTGCTGAAGGTCTAAATCCAATTCGGAGGCAATGATCTCGCCCAAATGTCGCAGGCCGGAGTCCAGTTCGGCTATCATTTCTGGGTCGGCGCCCTTCTGGGCAGCATAAACATGAGCAGCACCTTCAGGGCCGTAAAAGGGATTGTCGACATCGCAGGCTACCTCGATTTCGGTTCTAGGGATCCGGGGATCGAGATCGGTCAGGTCGATTCTTTTCACCCGGGCGAGATTGCGGCCGATACCCTTAAGTTCCTCGCCACTGGCGGAAAGAAAACGGGCACCCAGGGCTGAGGCCATGCCAAGGCCGGCATCGTTGGTGGCGCTGCCGCCAATACCCAGAAGGATTTTATCGGCGCCCCGTTCCAGAGCATCTTTGATAAGCTGACCGGTTCCGTAGGAGGTAGTGAGGGCTGGGTTTTTCTCGGATTCCTTGAGAAGTGGCAGGCCGGAAGCTGCTGCCATTTCGAGAACGGCGGTGGTTCGGATTTGCTGGTTGGATAAACTGTTTTGGGAGGTACTGGGGGTGCTGGATTTGCTGGGTTTGCTGATATTGTTTGCTGGGCTGTCTTCGATTAAGCCGTAGCGGGCGGTTATTTCGCGTCCCAAAGGATCTTTGACCCGAGCGGCGACAAAACGGCCTCCAGCACTGCGGACCAGACAGTCAACCGTGCCTTCACCGCCATCGGCCAGTGGAGTTATCTGACTGCTGAAGGAAAGGCTGCTGCGCTTGAGTCCGTTTTCAATGGCCCGGGCAACTTCCGGTGCTGGCAGGGCGCTTTTAAAGGAATCCGGGGCAATTAAAATATGCATCTGGTTTGCCTCCCAAGAATATATATAAAAAAATAGCATAAACTAACTAGCCTGTGATGCTGAACATCACAGGTTGTTTTAGGTAAACTGGAAAAAGAAAAACTGCTAATATTTAAAATATATCCGGCATTATCTCTGCCAGCTGATCTGGTCGATCTGTGTCCGGCTTATCGGGGCTGGCTGGTCTGATGGGCTGTATTAGCTGTGGAGCTGGTTGTCTGGTCGGGCTAACCAGGCAAGTCAGTCTGGCCGGGCTAGCCTGATTATTTGCAGCAACTGTAATCTTTGACCCGGTTTAGTTCTCCGGACGCATGGTCGGGAAAAGGATGACATCTTTGATTGAGCTGGAGTCGGTAAACAGCATAACCAGCCGGTCGATACCGATGCCGAGGCCACCGGTGGGCGGCATCCCGTATTCCAGGGCACGGATGTAGTCTTCGTCCATCATGTGGGCTTCTTCGTCGCCGGTTTCACGGCGGGATACCTGGGCTTCGAAACGCCTGCGCTGCTCCAGAGGGTTGTTGAGCTCGGTAAAAGCGTTGCCCAGCTCCCGGGCGCAAATAAAGGGCTCAAAGCGGTAGGTCAGCTCCGGCCGATCTTCGATACGCTTGGCCAACGGGGAAACCTCGAGGGGATAATCCTTGATGAAGACTGGCTGGATCAATTTTTCTTCCACCCGTTCCTCGAAGATCAGGTTCAAAATTTCGCCCCAGCCCGGGAGTTTTTCCTGTTGAGATTCTCTATTTTCTGAGTTATTGAATGAAGAGTCTTTTGTTTGAGAATTATTGGACGCAGAAGATTCGGCTTCAATGTCATTATTTGAAGAAGCCCTGGTTTCTATGTTTTTGACTGAAGGGTTCAGGGATTCAGAATCGCTGTTCGAGGATGCTTCCAGCTCCAGGCCCAGATCTCTGGCAGCCTGGCGGGCTTCGGCGTCATCGCTGATTTCGTTGAAATCGACACCGGTGTATTTTTTTACGGCTTCTATCATCGTCAACCGGGGCCAGGGAGTGGAAAGATCGATTTCCTGGCCTTCAAAATCGACAGTGGTTGTGCCTAGGACTTTCTCGGCCACTGTGGCTACCAGGTTTTCGGTAAGCTCCATCATGTCGTGGTAGTCGGCGTTAGCCTGGTAAAGTTCCATCATCGTGAATTCGGGGTTATGCTTGTAAGACATACCTTCGTTGCGGAAGTTACGGTTGATCTCGAAGACCTTCTCCAGGCCGCCCACGATCAGGCGCTTGAGATAAAGTTCGGGGGCGATGCGGAGATAAAGGTCAATATCCAGAGCATTGTGATGGGTGATAAAGGGCCGGGCGGTGGCTCCGCCGGCGATGGGGTGCATCATCGGGGTCTCCACCTCCAGAAAGCCCTGGTTTTCGAGATAGTTTCTGATCTCCTTGATGATTTCGCTGCGTTTGATGAAAGTGTCCTTAACCTCGGGGTTGACAATCAGGTCGAGATAACGCTGCCGGTAGCGAAGTTCCTTATCCTTGAGTCCGTGAAACTTTTCTGGCAGGGGACGGAGAGCCTTGGTCTGGAAAGTGAAGTCGGTTACTTTGACTGAAATCTCGCCCCGATTGGTTTTGAAAACCTCGCCTTCAAGACCGATGATGTCACCGATATCGAGATCCTGAAAAAATTCGTAGTCCTCCTCACCGACTTCATCCTGGCGGAAATATAGCTGAATTCTGCCGGTAAAATCCTGGAGGTCGGCAAAGCTGGCCCGACCGTGGCTGCGAACTGCCATCAGTCGGCCGGAAAGGCTGACCTGTTCACCCTCCAGTTCGGTAAAGTTATCCTTGATTTCTCGAGCCTTATTTTCAGCTTCATACTTGCTGCCGAAGGGGTCGAGCCCCATTTCCTTGATTTCTTCCAGATTCTGGCGTCTTTCGGCCCGTAATTTGTTCATCTCTTCCAGTTCTTCTGCACTGATGCCGTTATCTTCATTGGTTATGCCGCTCATTTTTTCACTTCCTCCAGTTAGCTTGCTGTTACTGTTTTTCGGGATTTTCTGTTATCTTGCATAATGGATAATAGATTTTTTGTAAATTGAAATTTTAGTTCGTTAGAGTTTTTATTAATTGTTTGATAGTTCGATAGAATATACTGTGAAATATTTTGTTTTAAATAGATTTTAATGGATGAGCTGATTGTTCTGGCTATCTATCGATTTTTTCATGAATTGTTTGCAGGTCAATAGAATAATAGTGAGAGTAATAGTGAATTGATCTGATTGTTCTGGTGGTTAAACTTCTTTATAGAAATGATTTTATACAATTGGTTATTCTTGTTTTATTGAATTTTATACAGTTGGTTAATCTTTTTTAATTGAGATGATTTTGTATTCTGTCTGGCCTCCGGGAGTTGAAACTTTGATTTCATCGCCGATGGTGTGGCCCAGTATCGATTTACCGATGGGTGATTCATGGGAAATTTTGCAGTTCAAAGGATCGGTTTCAGCACTGCCAACGATAGTATAGTTGTAGATCTCCCCGGTATCCAGGTCTTCCAGTTCGACGTTGGTTCCCAAATTGACGGTGTGTTCATCGATTTCATCTTTGGTGACAACCCGGGCATTGGACAGCATGTTTTCCAATTTCTTGATGCGGCCTTCGACAAAGGCCTGCTCATTTTTGGCATCGTCATATTCGGAGTTTTCGCTAATATCTCCGAAATCCCGGGCGTCCTTAATTCTCTTGGCTACCTCCCGGCGTTTTACCTTGGTGAGGTGCTCAAGTTCGCTTTCCAATTTTTCGTAACCTTCCTCTGTTAATAAGATTTCTTCGGTCATGGTTTGAGGCTCCTTTTAATATAATTTTAAATAATAAGGACAAAATTTTACAAAATTTTATTTGAGCCGGTTCAGTTGCAGGAAATCCTAATCTAATTGCAGTCCAGAATTTTTATTAGTTTTAATTACAGCTATTAAGTCAGCTCAAAAAGCAGATATTTTGTTTGTTCAACTCGCAATGGGGATTTTTTAAAATCAAATAAGATAGCTGATAAAATCAAGGATCTGAGACCCGGTTATGGCATTAATTCAAACATTCTATGTTGTTAATTTTAATAGAATGCTGAATAAATTTAATAGCCATAATTTTAATTAAAGTAGCTGATGGTTAACTATCAGCAAATTTCCGGCATGTACTAATTTAGCGTTGTCTGATTCCAATTATTATCAATTATAAATTATGGAAATCTTTCTGTCAAGATTAAAATCTGAGCTTAGATAAGTTTTCTTTGCCAGGATACTTTTTCAGGTCATAATGCTATTTTGAGCAATGTGCTTTTTCTAATGGTCAGGAGGCTGTTTAGAGGTTCAGGATTTATTGATGGCTCCCTGCAAAAAATCATTTTACAAGCAATTTAATTGACATGATAACTGATATGACGGAGATTAAAGTTTCAAAATTTTGATGATATCGACTTTAGGCAGTGCAATCATTGATTCATTATTTAGTTTTTATAATTTTCAGGTTTGAGTATTTGGGAGTTTAGGGTTTATTAAGATTTATAGAGTTAGGATATTAATATTTGGTATTATTGCTGGCTTTTCATTTCCAGCAGATACTGTTTGAAATGCTGCTCCCGGTTTTCGGTAAGGGCCTGCTGGTAGTTTAACAGCAAATCCTGGACTCTGGCTGGTTCGGTAAGCTTGTTGATCCGGTCCCGGACCCGGGCTGCGTGGGGCAGGCTTTTAATGTACCAGGAAAGATGTTTACGCATCAAGGGTACAGCCCGATCCTGGCCATAATAATCGATGGCCCGCTGCAGGTGATCGAGAGCCCGGCTAATACGCTTCTCGACGGTGGGGCCAGGGATTTTCCGGCCTTCGTCTACCAGGCTGCGGCTGGTTTTAACAAGCCAGGGGTTGCCCTGGATTCCGCGGGCCAGCATGACAGCCTGGCAGCCGGTGGTTTCCAGCATCTTGCGGGTATCTTCAGCGGTGAAGATGTCGCCATTGCCGATGATGAGGGCGCTGGTGGAGCTGGCTATTTTGGCGATGGCCTGCCAGTCAGCCCGGCCACTGTAAAACTGCTCCCGGGTGCGACCGTGAACCGTGACTGCTGCTGCTCCGGCTTCCAGGGTGCGGTCAACAACCCGGGCAGCTGTCAGATTACTACTGTCCCAGCCCAGGCGAATCTTGACCGTTACCGGAAGCTCAACGGCTCTGGCTACAGCCCGGGTTATCTGGCCGGCCTGTTTCGGGTCCTGCATCAGGGCGGCTCCGGCCCCGGTGCTAACCACCTTGCGGGCCGGACAGCCCATGTTGATATCAAGCAGATCAGGCCGGTGTTTTTCGGCTACCAGGGCAGCTGCTTCGGCCATGATTGAGGGATCTTCACCGAATATTTGAACTCCGATGATTCCCGGTTTTTCATGGTTAATCTCGATCAGATTTTCAGTACGCCGGTTGCCCTGGATCAGACCCTGGCTGCTGATCATTTCGGTGAAGAGCACCCCGGCGCCAAATTCACGTAAAATCTGGCGGTAGGGGTAATCGGTCACCCCGGCCATAGGGGCAATAAAAACTCTGGTGTTTATTTCTAGTCCATTAAGGTTCAGCACAATTATCACTCCGAATCTCCTGAAATCCCTTTCATAAAATCTTTCTTCAAATATTCACTAAATCCCTTTCGTAAAATCTTTACATGAAAAATCTATCATAAAAAATCTTTAAAGAACAGATTAAGAAGGAAAAAAGTTCATTCTGAATCAGATTTACGCTTGAAACAAATTTAGCTGCTAGCTCAGTCAATTTTGTTCAGCCGGGCAATATGGTAGAGGCCCTCCAGAGAAAGATGGGGCTCAATTCTGTCAAAAATATCGGTTTCGGGTACGATATAACCATGCAGACCTCCGGTGGCGATAACCAGGCAGCTGGCTGGCTTTTCTTCTCTTTCCTCTGGCTTCTGGGGTTCGTTTTTCTGGTTTGGATTCTTTTCCTTTCTCTTTTCGGTGCTCTTTTCAGGGTGAGTATTAGGATCATGCTGCTTTTGCTGTTCTGGCTCCTGTTTATGGGTTTCCTGATACTTCAATTTCTTCTGACTGTCTGGATGCTGAAGTTTTTGACGCTCAACTTTTTGCTGATGCATTTCCTGCTGAAAACGGCGGATCAGGCCTTCGACCAGGGCGGTATAGCCATAGATAATTCCCGATCTCAAGGCTTCAGCGGTGTTTTTGCCGATCACCTGCCGGGGGTTGTCGACCTCAATCCGGGGCAGTTTGGCGGCCCGATCGAAAAGAGCTTCGGTGGATATTGAAATACCGGGAGCTATAGCTCCTCCCAGATAATCACCATTTTCCGAGACAGCAGAAAAGGTTGTGGCGGTGCCAAAGTCAACAATTATGGCAGAGCATTTAAACTTCTGGTAGGCGCCAACAGCAATAACAATGCGGTCCGCACCAACTTCCCTGGGGTTTTCCATCCTGATATTCATGCCGGTTTTAACACCAGGGCCGATTATCAAAGGGTCCAGCTGGAGAAAATTTTCTGCCATCCGGCGAAAGGATTGAACGGTGTCGGGAACCACACTAGAAAGGGCCAGACCGGTAAGGTCTTCAAAGTCGGGCTCAACGGCGGTAAAAAACTGATCGATGATAATCCGGTATTCTTCTGCTGTGCAGGCCGGTCTGGTTGTTATTCTCCAATTGTGCAGGAGTTTCTCATCTTCATGAACTCCAAGAACTGTGTGAGAGTTTCCAATATCGACAGTTAATATCACCCTGAATCAACCCCTGGTAGTTTGAAATTAGGAAAATAAAATTCGAAACTTAAAAAAGGAAATATAAAATAAGATGAAATAACAGAGATTAAAAATAAAGTGAAATACGAAAATGGGAAAATGGTCAGCCGATTACGGTGACGTCGCCGGCCCAAAAGCGCTGCTCTTCCCCTTTTTCTGTCTGCAGGACAAGCTCGCCCCGCTGAGAAATATCCTGAACCTCTCCTCTAATTTCCTGGGTGCCGGTTGAAATTGTTATCTCTTCTCCGATAATTTGCAGGCTGGTCTTCCAGTCCGTGATGACTTCGGCTTCCCGGCCGGTGGTGAAAAGGTCGAGGAGTTGATAAAATTCCCGGAGAAAGTCAAGTAGAATCTCTTCCTCGGGGATTTCTGCAGGAGTTTTTTGAGGTTTTTTTATTGGTGTTTCTCTATGTGTTTCTTTGGGGCTTTCTGGGGAGCTTTCTAGGGGTGTTTCATCTGTGGTTTCCCCGGATATTTCTTCTGGAATATTTTCGTAACTTTTTTCGGTGATTTCGTCAGGTTTTAGATTGGGATTCTCTCTGGATGATATTTGAGATATTTTTTGGGATTTTTCCTGGAGATTTTCTATCTTGACAACTTCTTTCTTGACATGTTCTATGGTGTCATTGCCCCCTGGCCGCTGCTGGAGATATTTTTGTAACGAGGTGGCTTGGTTTTCCAGCTCCCGGGGAAAACTGGTGCGGGTGGTGTTGAGGCCGACTCCGATGATTACATGGGAGACCCGGTCCAGATCAGTGCTAACCTCAGCCAGAATTCCCGCCACCTTCCTGCCGGCGAGCAGGAGGTCGTTGGGCCACTTCAGCTGAACGGGAAAACCGTGCTGCTTGAGGGCTCTTTCCAGGGCCAGGGAAGTCAGGCCGGTCAGCAGCGGAGCCCGATCGGAGTTGATGTCAGGATAAAGTAGCAGGGAGAAATACAGTCCCTGGCTCCGGGGCGAATCCCAGCTGCGATTGCGCCGGCCTCGTCCGGCAGTCTGCTCGCCGGCCAGCAGAAGAATATCCTGACAGGAACTGAAGCTGGCCTGGGACTGCTGGCTGGCTATTTGCTTTAACAGGGTATTGGTTGATTCCACCTTCTCCCGGTACTGAAATTCCAGATCGGGGATAGTATCCTTAATTTTCAGCATGAGAATATCTGGATGGAGACCTTCCGGCAGCTCTGTAAAGCAGTGCCCCTGGCCGGGATTTGATTCAACTGTCAGATCCCGTTCTTTGAGGCTGGAGATGTTCCGGGATACTGCTGAACAGCTGATGCCCAGCCTCCGGCCAATTTCGGTTCCAGAGATATACCGACCTCTGTTTTCCAGTAAAATTTTAAGGATTTTTTGTGAGGTGTTCATGCTCTTCCTCCAGAAGAAAAGAATTCAAAACTGGCGTTATGACGATAAGCTGATTGACTTGCTCAAATCATTATAATATAATTTATAATACAAAGCAACTTTTCCGGGGGGTTTTGGCTATTAATTCAGACTTTTATGGTTTTCGCGCTTATTTTATTTTTCATTTCATTACTTTAAAGATAACTTTTCAAATTTTAAAAATAACTTTTCAAAGATAATTTTAAAGAAAATCACATAATTTTATAACTTAAATCTTAATTTTCTTACCTATAATAAAATCGTTCTGGTTAAAGTAACAAAAAGGCAGAAAGTATAAAAAAATAACAGGCAGAAAGAATAAAGAATAAATATCCAAGCAAACATAAAAATAAGCAAGCAGAAAAACTTAATAATTACCCTCAGGGCTGTAAATAACAGAGGATATTAAATAAAATTGTCTGGTGTAAAGTCTGAGGGTAAAAATTGAATTGGGAATATAATATTGCCGGGTAATAGATGGCAGGGAATGAATGCCGGAAAATTGAGGCCAGATAAATAATTTGTGGGAAAAGTAATTTATCGGCATGTTTTTTCAAGCTGATTATCAGGCCAGTAATTATAACTGCGATATTTCGTCAAATTCGATATTCGTCAAATTCGATATCAGTTCGATATCAGCCAGTGAAATCCTTTATAACTGCCTTGGGAAAAGTGATTTAAATCAAATTATTCTACAAAATCATTGCTATGTCAATAATTATAATAATTTAGTTGCTATGTCAGTGATTATAATTTCAAATTTTCTTTGAACTGAACTTTATGCAGTGGAGCCATAAAATTAATTTATGCTTTTATTATATTTCCGGTAATGATTTTACTTGTTTGGTTCTGTTTATTTTGTTATTATTGGTTTTGAGGAGATAGAAAGGTAATCGACAGGTAATTCATAGGTGATTAACAGATAATTGATAGCTAATTGGTAGTTAATTTACTGATTATTGAAAAGTGATTGATAAAAAATTTTGCCAGGAAATTTAAAAGCTAAATCAGGATGATTACAAGCCAAAAAGGAAAGGGTGGTTATATTGTTAAAGAAACTGGGCGGAATTCGAACTCATAAATTTAAGATGATTACTCTGCTGATGGTTCTAACTTTTGGGCTGCTATTCTCGCCGGTGGTTCATAGTCAGGCTGGTGTTGTTCCTGAGAGTAATCGTAATATTATTGCTGATTTAGCCAGTGAAGTTGAGGATGGAGTGGTAATGATTTCGACCGAAACCGAGGTTGATGTTGCTCGGGAGTTCCCCTTCCGGGATGATCCTTTCTTTGAATTTTTCTTCCCTGATAGAGATTTCGAGGAGGATCCTGAACCAAGAGAGGGTTTTGGATCCGGTTTTATAGTGACAGCTGATGGACATGTGGTTACCAATGAACATGTGGTGGCCAACGCCGATGAAGTTAATGTAACTATCAAGGGTGAAGAAGAAAGCCGCAGTGCCGAAGTGCTCTGGGCGGATCGCAGTCTGGATCTGGCAGTGCTGCAGGTGGAAACCAATGGCGATGAACTGAGCCCCCTGCCGCTGGCGAACTCCGATGAAATTCGCCAGGGTGACTGGGCGATTGCCATTGGAAATCCCCTGGGATTTGACCATACTGTTACTGTGGGAGTTGTCAGTGCCCTGGGCCGGCCGATTAACGTACCAACTCAGGAAGGGATTCGGACCTATCGGAACTTAATTCAGACCGATGCTGCCATCAACCCCGGAAACAGCGGTGGACCTCTGCTCAATATTGATGGCGAGGTTATTGGTATCAATACTGCAGTGGCCATGCGGGCTCAGGGAATTGGTTTTGCCATTCCAATTAATGAGGTCAAGTTTGCCCTGGATGACCTGCAGGAGTACGGTGAAGTTCGGATGCCCTGGATTGGAATCTATTATCAGCAGCTGACACCTGATATTGCTGACCATCTCGGGATTCAGGCTGAAGAGGGCATAATAATAATGGATGTTATTCCAGGAAGCCCGGCTGAGGAAGCTGG
>SLJX01000016.1 GCA_007134885.1 Halanaerobiaceae bacterium | reverse complement strand
GGCAAAATTAACCCCACTCAGGCAGAGGCGATGATTCAGGCCTGCATTCAGGTTATTGGCAATGACACGGCAATAACGGTGGCAGGTTCCTCCGGTAATTTTGAGCTGAATGTCTGTAAGCCGGTAATGATTTATAACCTGCTGCAGAGCATAAGACTGCTGGCGGATGCCAGCAGGTCCTTCAGGAAAAAGTGTATTGCGGGGATAGAGCCCAATCAGAAAAAAATTGAAGAGTATTTAAGGGAGTCGCTGATGCTGGTTACCGCCCTCAATCCGATAATTGGCTATGATCGGGCGGCTGAGATTGCCGGTAAGGCTTACCAGGAAGATAAGACTTTAAAAGAAGCAGCGGTTGAGCTTGGTTATCTGACAGCAGAGGAATTTGAGGAGGCGATTGATCCGGCAGAGATGACCGAGCCGGGGTTGTAGTGGGGTAGTGGGGTTTATCGTCGAGCATATAGTCAGGTTTATTTAAAATATTGCTGTATTGTTATTTGCCGGGTTTGAACTTAAAGGGAGAGGTATCATAGAGCATATAAGATTGACATATAACATATAGAATATCATGGCTATTAAATCTATTCAGCATTCTAGCTAAGTTAACAATAACAAGGCAGGGCACCTGAATTAATCCTAAACTTAATAGCAGATTATTGCCCTAATCAGTTATTTGATTAGATTTCATAAAATCTGCATAACAAATTGAACAAGCATAATATCTACATTTTGAGCTGACTTAATAGCCACATAAGATATATTTAACTGATGCTGTTTAAAACAGCTTAATATTTACAGCATAGAAGATATATCTGAGGAGAGGGTTGGATAAGAAAATATCATTTTCTTGATTTCTGTTGCCGTCATCTCAGTTTTTATAAATATCGCAAAGAGGTTAATAATTTCTTCGGCATTAGGCCCTATCAAATGGGCACCTAAAACTGTCCCGCTATCTTCATCTATGATAGTTTTAAAAGCATACTCCGGCACCTGCAGACGGCGAGCATTGAACCAATCCCCGGTTTCTTGATATTTGACTCGATAATTATAGCCCTCTGTTTTCGCTGCTGCTTCGGTTAAGCCTACCGAGGCCATAGCAGGTAAAGTAAAAACCACCGTGGGAATAGGGGGATACTCCACTATTTTTTGTTTTGCTTTAATTATATTACTGGCAGCAGTATATCCTTCCAGAACACCTACAGGAGTCAGTGGCAATCCGGGAGAGTTGGCTGCGTCTCCTGCAGCATAAACCCTGGAATTGCTTGTGCTCTGGAGATATTCATTAATTTCAATCCCTTTTCTGGAATAACCAATATTAGCTTTTTCTAAATCCAGATCGAAAATATTAGGAGATCTTCCCGCTGAATTGATCACCTTTTTCGCTTCAAGAAATCTGGATTCTTCCCTGGCCTCTCCTTTTACCCGATATCCCTGGGCTAACTTTTCGATACCGCAGACTTCTGTTTTCAGCACAAGATTAATACCCAGCTCTTCAGTGGCCGTAATCAAATGGGTTACGATATCCTGCTCAAAATTTTTTAAGGGAGCTTCACTGCGGTGGACAATTGTAACTTCAGCACCACAGCGAGCAGCTATATGAGCAAACTCAAAGGCAATATAACCACCCCCAATAAAGAGAAGAGAATCTGGCATTTCCGACATGTTAAGAAAATCTGTGCTGGTCTGAGCATATTCAGCTTCTGGAAAATCCAATTCTCTCGGGCTAGCCCCGGTGGCAATCGCTATTTTATCGGCTTTGATTTTTTCTTCCCCAACCTGAAGAGTGTCTTCAGACAAAAAGCGAGCTGTTTCATGATACATAGCTATTCCTTTTTCCTGATAAACTGTCTCGATCTTGGGCGGCATTTCATCTACAAATTTCTGTTTAAATGCCATCACATCCGCCCAATTTATTTCTGGCACCTGGTCAATCCCCTTATCTCGAAGATGATCAGCATGATAGCGAACTTCAGTTGGCCCAATTAACACCTTTTTGGGATCACAACCCCGCAGAGCGCAGGTGCCACCATAGGGGCGCTCATCAGTAATTGCAACCTGTAAACCTTTATCTGCTGCTTTTGTAGCAATACTCATTCCTGCCATCCCTGAGCCTATCACAAATAAATCGTAATTTTTCATAAGTAAGCTCCTCCTTACTGTGTACTTTAAAATTTAATATATATTCCCATTATTCAAGTTGCTGCTTATTTGGCAATTATCTCTTAGCAATTATCTTTGCTGGAATATCTGGCTATTTCTTTAACAAAAGCCTGATGACAGCATTTACCTGCTGGATTTTCAATTAAACAATTACCTGTAATTGTTTTTCCGGTATATTTTCTGATTTCAGTAGGAGTTGTATAACCATTAATAACTGCTTCTTTAATCTCAGCTCTGGTCAAATTAGAACAATAGCAGACAGGAACACTGTCATCATCTAAATCTTTAAACCAGACTTTGACCTGTAAATCTGAGGTGCTGTAAATAATTGATTCAGGATTATTAAAATAGACAACTTCACAATCAGAATTTATACAAATTTGATAGGAATCACTATCTTTAACTTTTTTTTCAACCAGACTTTTTACTGTTTTCTGGTTAACCTTTTTACCCTCTGTTCCGCATCTGGGGCATAATTTATCTGCCATTTGCCTCTCCTCCTCTTGAGGTTTTGTGTTTATATTATGGTTCCGCTGAGAAAAGTCATTTTACTGGCAATTTGATTGACAGGATGACTGATATGACGGGGATTGTAATTTCGAAATTTTAAGGATATCGACTTTTATGCAGTGCAATCAGGGGTTATAGTTGCAAAATCTGACGATATCCGCTTTATGCAGTGCAATCATTATATATGACAGCATATGAAAAAGATACTGAAAAAACATAAAATACACCAGAACCGGGAAAGCCCCCGGGAAGTTAAGGTGGTATTGATTTATCCGGATGTTTGAAAATATACTTTTACTTTTATATAAGATATTAGGCAGCATGAGATATTAGAAGATGATAAAATTCTTCGTATGATATCTGGTGGTTTGTCTGGTTTATCTGGTTTGTCTGGGGAGCAAGTGAGGAGAGACAAAAATTATTGCGATGTCAGGATGGGTAATGCCATGCAGGAATTTAGCTTTGCTGTTCATAATTAGCCGGACTTTATCAGGGCAATGAGCGGGATGAAGGAAAAACGGGATAGTTATTGCCCAAAATTACTCCCTATCATATCAGCCTGATAACTGTATGTCTCTCTGTCTGTAACCCCGAAAACCTGCAGCCATCAGGATTATTGAGATGATAGTTAATATTATCAGGGCAGGGATATTAATCTCCTCAATCGGGATTTTTGGCACATAACCATAGGGAGTTAATCCGGACAGCCAGTCAGGAATCTGCAGCATTTCACCCAGATAGATTACCAGAAAAGAGTAACCCAGATAGATCCAGCTGAAGAGGGCTGCTCCGGGTTTATAACCTATTATCAGGACAGTCAGACCGATCAGAGCCCAGATTGCGGGAAGATAAACCAAGGCACTCTTTAAGAAAAGAGACAGGGGGACGGGGTCAGCCATCACTGCCGCGGCGGCCGTCCACATGCCCGCAGCAGAGAGCAAAAGCATGAGCAGACTGGCAGCCAGGGAGATCAAGAGATAGCTTCCCATAACCTGTTTTCGGGAAACAGCGCGGGAGAGCAGATGTTCTATCCGGCTGGCTTTTTCCTCGGATTTAACCTTTAAAATCATTATCAGAGCAGGAGCTGTTGCTATTAAGGCAATTACTGACATCAAAGTGGCGATAAACTGCTCTACAAAGGGAATATCTTCGGCAATGATAAAGATTTCCCGGTACATTTCCACGCTCTCCAGAAAGGCATCGACATCCCCAAAGACAGATCCGTAGGAAGCACCTAGGATAAAAAGGCCGGCAGCCCAGGCAATCAGGCTGGTGCGCTGCAGCTTCAGAGCCAGTCCCAGGGGGTTTCTCAGCCAGGAAGAAGCTGTTTTTCGGCCAGATCTGGCCGGCAGGAGACCTGCTTCTAAATCTCTCAGGGAATTCAATTTAAAGGCTAGTGCCGTGATTGCCAGGGCCGCAGCGACAGTCAGCAGCAGAGGCCACCAGTAATTATTGACAAATACCTGGGTTCGGGTGATTAAGCCCAGCGGTGACAGCAGAGAGAGCGCTTCACTGCTGACATCTCCCAGAGCTCGAACCAGATAGGAAATACCGAGAAATATGACAGCATAGCCGATAGCATTTCTGGTATTGGCAGTGAGCTGGACAAACAAAGCTGTCACAGCCGCAAAGAAAATACCGGCTGCTCCCAGAGAAGCTCCATAGAGGAGGGAGCCCTGCAGGTCCATACTTTCAATTCCCAGGAGAAAGAGACCGATACCTGTCAGCAGAGCCAGGAGAATGTTAACCGTAAAGGAGGCCAGGGTGGTGGCGGTGAGATTGGAGAGGCGGCCTACCGGAAGAGAACGGATCATTTCAATCCGGCCGCTTTCTTCATCCCTTCTGGTGTGCCGGGCAACCAGAAAAATGTTCATGATGGCTACGGCCAGGGCGGTAAGGACCAGCATGGTATGGGCCATCATAGCCCCATAGGTATAGTTATCCAGTCCATAACCAGGCCCCATCATAGCCGTCATGGCAGGGTTTCTCATGGTTTCAGCATAGATCATAATTTCCTGCTGGGTGGTAAAGAGGTTGGTGTAGGCAAAAGCAGTGATCATGGTAAGCGCTGTAATAATTAGGAGCCAGAGGGAAATCCGCAGCCGATCTCTCCGGAAAATTAACCGGGTTAGCCGGCCGGAATTATGGAAAAAGCTGGCTTTCATTAGGATTCACCCCCCTCATCCCGGTAATGCTCCATAAAGACATCCTCTAATTTAGGCGGGGAGCTTTCCAGTTTCTTAACTCCAAATTTGCTGACATGCTGGATTACCTTATCCAGTTCAGCTGTATCTACCAGAAAGGAGTGGCTGTTATTCTGCTTTTTAAGATCATGGATGCCCCTTAGATCCTGCAGGGAGGGGATTTCCTCTTTTGTTTCCAGCACCATTCTGGTTCTGGTTAAATGCTGCAGCTCATTTAGACTGCCGGATTCGATGATTTTGCCCTGGCGGATGATGCTGAGTTTGTCGCAGAGTTTCTCCACCTCGGAAAGTATATGACTGGAGAGGAAGACGGTTTTGCCCTCTTCCTTAAATTCGGTGATGCATTCCTGAAAAACTTTTTCCATAAGCGGATCCAGTCCGGAGGAGGGTTCATCCAGAAGGTAAAGGTCTGCCTCAGCCGCAAAGGCGGCTACCAGGGCGACTTTCTGGCGGTTTCCCTTGGAATAGGAGCGACATTTTTTTGAGGGATCGAGATCAAATCTGGCGATCAGCTCCTCCCGGCGGGATTTATGATTGTTACCCCTGAGCTGGACGAAAAGGTCAATAATTTCACCGCCGGTTAAATTTGGCCAGAGGTTAACCTCACCGGGCACATAGGCAATTCGTTTGTGAATTTCAACGGCATCCTGCCAGGCATCTCGACCAAAGACAGCGGCTTTGCCCCGATCAGCCTGAAGAATTCCCAGCAATATCCGGATTGTGGTGGTTTTGCCGGCCCCGTTGGGACCGATATAACCGTAAACCTCACCCTCCTGCACTTCCAGGTTTATGCCATCCAGAGCCTGAACTTCCCCGAAACTTTTTGCCAGATCTTTGATCTCAATTACAGCCATAGCTCAGTCATCTCCTATCGATAGTAAATTTTTTTCAAAAGGTCGAGAAAATCATGATATTCATCCCAGTAGGGCTGAAAATCTATATTGGTCATCTTCTTTCCTCTGATATCCTGGATCAGCTTCCTCTCGTAACCTTCTATTGACCAGCGGATGAGCCTGGTCACCCTCTCAGGAGATATATCCTGCCTGAAAAGAGAGGTATCGACATTTTGATAAAAATCTGCCAGGATCTGTTTCTTTATTCTTTCAGTCCGAGAAATTAGCTCTTCCGGTAGATCAGCGCTTTCATTATTGACATAGATAGCACCCAGAAAATTGAAAACATCGGGGTTTTTGCTGTAAGCCTGTAATTTCAGCCTGCTCATTCTTCTGAATTTTTCGATTAAATCGATTTTATTTTTTGCTTGTTCTATTTTATTGAGAAATTCTTCGGTTATAAAATCCAGACTGTATTCAATTAGATACCTGTAGAGATCCTGCTTGGTTTTAAAATAATAAAAAAGTGAACCCTTTGCTATTTCGGCTTCTTCGACTATTTGATTGGTAGAGGCATTTTCGTAACCATTGACTGTAAATTCTCTCAGAGCTGCTCTCAATATCTTTTGCTGTTTTTCTTTATCCAGTCCTGTGAATTTATCGGATATGGGGACTCACCTCCCGGAGGATCCAATTGACCGATTTGGTCAATTTAATATTACCACAATTGACCGTTTCGGTCAAGTTTAATTTTCTTTTAAACCCAGAAATTTCTTGAAAAAAATACTGTAAAAATATATTATGGGAAAAATAAAATATTATTGAAAGAAATTCTAATTAAATCTGCTTGAATAGGACTAAAAACTGGGTTAAAATAATATCAGAGCGCCATAAATAAAAACCGGGTTGAAATGAGGGGAGAAAGACATGGATACAGTTTTAGAAATTCAGGATGTGGTCAAGAAATTTGCCAGCACTCTTGCGGTTGCGGGAGTTTCCTGCGAGGTCAGGCAGGGGGAGATCATGGGGGTGCTGGGTCCCAATGGAGCAGGCAAAACCAGCCTGATCAGAATGATCATGGATATTAATGCTCCTGACAGCGGCTCAATCAGTTTCAATTTCCAAAACGGTAATGGTGATAACTGGCAGGAAAGTATAGGTTATCTTCCTGAGGAGAGAGGCCTTTATAAAAATGCCAGGGTTAAGGATATTCTGGCTTTTTTAGGGGGACTTAAAGGGCTGGAAAAGAAAGTGGCCCAGAGCCGGGGAAGGGAATGGCTGGAGAAGTTCGGTCTGCTCGATAATTATCGGGACAAGATTGAAGAGCTCTCCAAAGGGATGGCCCAGAAAGTCCAGTTTGCCACCTGTGTGCTCCATGAGCCGGAGCTTTTGATTCTTGATGAGCCCTTTTCCGGCCTGGATCCGGTTAGTCAGGACCTGATGAAAGAGGAGATTAGAAATTTAGCCCGGCAGGGGACGGCGATAATGCTTTCCAGCCATCAGATGAATCTGGTGGAAGAGGTCTGTGACCGGATCTTTTTGATGGATAAGGGAAGCCAGGTGCTTTATGGTGACCTGGAAGATATCAAGAATGAATACGGCAATTACCGGGTGAGATTAACAACCGCGGACAGCAGGAGACTTGAGTCTTTTCTGAGCGATAATCCCAGGATCCACAGCTTCAGGCAGAATAAGATTAACTGGAATATTCTGCTAGAAAATGAGGTTGGCCCGGCTGAATTTATCGCTATCCTGCCTGAGGATTTGAGCATAACCGAAATTTCGATCACCAGAATTTCTCTGCATGATATTTTTGTCAGAGTAGCCCGGGGAGGTTTGCTCGATGCTGAAAACACTAAAGAAAACCTTTAAAATAACCGGCTGGGAAGTAATGCGAAATTTGAGAAACAAACAGTTTATTATAGGGATTTTTCTAACTCCGGTGCTGATATTGCTCTTTGGCGGACTTCCGACTCTGCTGGACAGGATTGATCGGCCGGAGGAGCGCCAGGTATTCTATCTCAATGAAACTGAAGCTGTTTTAGATCTGGATGATGGGCCGCTGAATGAACTGGTACTGCAGGAATATCAGGGTTCCCGGGAGGGAATCCAGGAGGCAGCCAGCGAGGCCGGAGCTGACGGCTATTTTATTCTGGACGATAGTTTCTTTGAGGAGGGGCAGCTGACCCTCTATACCTTTGAAGCGACTACCGCCTCTTTTGCCGGGCTGCAGGCTCTGCTGAATGACAGCCTGCAGCAGTATCGGATGGAGGAATACGGCCTGGAGCGGGAGGTTGTTGCTGAAGTGACGGCTGTTGCTCAGCTGCAGGTATCCAGCCTGGCTGAGGATGAGAGAGAGATGGGGAGCAGGGTAATAACTGCGGTAATTTTTGGCGGGGGATTGTTCTTTCTGCTGATAACCTCGGGCAGCATGCTGCTTTACAGTGCCCTGCAGGAAAAGAAGGATAAAATGACCGAGATTATTTTATCTTCAATCAGCGCTGAAGGCATGATGGCCGGGAAAATTATCGGACATTTTCTTCTGGGTATGATCCAGATCGGGGTCTGGTTTGGTATTGGTCTGCCGCTGGCAGATTATTTCTTTGACTTTCCTATTCTGGAAGCCTTCTTTAATCCGGCACTTCCGCTCTTTATAGTCTTTGCTCTGCTGGGTTATCTGATGTTTGCCGCACTTTTTGTGGGTATCGGTTCGACAATGGAGGATATTCAAAGCGCCAGCAATTCCCAGAGTATGGTCTTTATGCTGCCAGTTCTGCCGGTATTGATTATCGGTCCTGTCTTTTCCAATCCGGGAGGCTTGCTGGCTACCCTGGGTTCGCTCTTTCCCCTGACCGCTCCGATTATTGTGATTGTCAGGACAGCTCTGGGAGTAATTCCTGTCTGGGAAATAGCCATAAGTGCTGTGATCTTACTGGTTACTACTGTTATATTTACTTTGCTGGCAGCCCGGATCTTCAGGGTTGGTATGCTGATGTACGGTAAATCGGCAAGCTTCAGTGAGGTGCTTCGCTGGCTCAGGCATTAGGTAGTGGTTTGGGTTTGTGGGCTTTGAGGCTTTTGGGCTTTTGGGTTGGGATGCTGGGGTTGAGCTGCTGCTGGTGTGGGGAGTGGTTTGCTGTTGAAGCTAGGCTTTTGGGTTTGAAATGATGCTGGTGAAAATGGACTGCTGTTGAAGCTGGTAAGTCTAAGAGCTGCTAAAGACTAACAAGCTTGAAGCGCCTGATTCTATTTCTGTTCCAGGCATTAGATTATGAGAATTGCTTCTAAAAATAGTCTAAAAATGGATGATGTCATTTTTCAACAGCTGGTTAGATAACCTTTTTCTGCTACTAGTATTATGAGAATTATGTCGAAAAACCGGGGGGAACCCGGTACCGACCATTTTATCCAGAAAGGAGGATTGCTGAAATGATGAAAAGTAAGTGGTCATGGAGTTTGATTATAGCTGTAATTTTTGTTCTGACAGCAGTTTTTTTGGTTTCGGCAGGTGAAGGACTGGAAACTGTTGAGGAGGCAAGGTATGCCTTTCATGCCGGTGAGTATCAGGAGGCTGAGGAGCTGTGGCAGCAGGTTCTGGAACTGGAGAATTACCACTGGGAAGCTAATTTCTTTCTGGGTATGACCTATCTTCGGTTAAATGATTATCAAGCCGGGGTTGAGTATATGTCTGAAGCTTATCAGCTGCGTCCGGAGGATTACAGCACCCTGGTTAATTATGCCAGACTTCTTTACCGCAATCAGCAAAGAGAAGAAGCCCGGGAGGTACTGCAGGAAGTCCCGGAAGATATGAGAGAGCAGGATGAGCAGTATTACAACCTGAGAGGTCTGCTGGCTATGGCCGAGGATGATCTGGAGAGGGCGACAGCTTCTCTGGAAATAGCGGTGGAGATAAATCCGGATAACTATCATGTCCGCAACAATCTCGGGCTGGCTAATATCAGAAAGGGAAATTTTGCTGATGCGGTTGATCATCTTGAAGAGGCCGTCGCTCAGGAACCAGCAGAGGCTTATATTTATAATAACTTAGGGGTGGCTTATGAAAATCTGACTGAGCTGGAGCCGGCCCGGGAGAATTATGAGAGGGCTTTAGAGCTTGATCCAGACTATGAGAGAGCGGAGCTCAATCTGGAAAGAGTTACTGCCCGGCTGGAAAATTGAGTGAGGGAATCAAGCCTTTGGAAATTTATTGGATTATTGGAGCTAAATTAGGGGTAAATTAGGGAAAATTGGCAGCCAAATGAGAGGTTAAATAGCTCTTGATAGATGTTCAGTGGTCAAATAAAAAATAGAGGGTAAATTTAAAATAACGGGCAAATTAAAATACCAGGCAAATCAAAAAAGCAGGTAAATCAAAAATAGCGGTCAAATTAAGATTAGTAGTTATATTAAAATTGGAGAGTAAATTAAAAGTAACAGGCAAATTTAATATTAAGACATTCTATGTCAAGTTAAAGTCTTCCATTGGCCATTAAGCTGGCAAAAAACAGGTTAAAAAAGACAGAGATCCCCCTAAAGCTGAATATGCAGTTTTAAAAGACTAATTTGCTGGACAGAGAGGACTTAAGATTTTTCAGCTTGCCCGGTTAAATGTATCATATTCTGGCAACTCTGGAGGTTGATACACCGATCTATCCCTCATCATAGCAT
>SLJX01000025.1 GCA_007134885.1 Halanaerobiaceae bacterium | reverse complement strand
TGGTGCGAGAACTGGTAACTCTGGGCCGAGCTGCCCGGGAGAAGGAGGAAATCAAGGTCCGCCAGCCAATTCCCCGGGTATTAGTGGACGGTCGTAATCAGGAACTGATCAGCGATCTTGTTCCTCTGATTAAAGAGGAGTTAAATGTTAAGCAGGTTGAATTTACCGATGAGCTTTCCGATTACATGGATTATGATATTAAGCCCAATTTTCAGCTGGTTGGTCCAAAGCTCAGGGATAAGGTCAAGATTTTTGCCAAAAAACTGGCCGAGCTGGATCCTGGAGAAACAGCTGCCCGGCTGGAATCGGGAGAGACTCTGACAGTTGATCTCGAGGGAGAAGAATTTTCCTTTACAGAAGAGGATATAATTATCAATATCCAGAACCTGGAAGGATATGCTGTCGGGATGGATAATAATATCTTTATTATCCTTGATACTCAGCTCACTCTAAAGCTTAGGAATGAGGGCCTGGCCCGGGAGTTTGTTTCCAAAGTGCAGCAGCTTCGCAAGGCCAGGGATTTTAATGTCATGGACCGGATAGAAATCAGCTATCAGAGCGATGATGAGGTGGCCGAGGCTGTAGCTGAATTTGCAGATTACATTAAAAAAGAAACTTTGGCTGATGAAATAGAAAGAGTTGCGGATCTGAAAACCGGCGAAGAATATGAATTAAACGGTCATCGGGCTGAGATAGCCGTAGAAAGAACCGGTGAGCAGGAAAAGTAATTTGTATATAGCAATACTGTTGGGTTTAGTTAAAGTATTGATTGAAATCGGCTATTTATTTCTGTAAAAAATGTTATTTCTTGGAGAATAAGATATTTTCAGGAGGTCTTGGCAGGAGACCTCCTGAAATTTTACTTTATTTTACAGGATTTATGTGCTATAATATTTGGATACAAGCATTATAATGGACAAAATTAAAATAATTAATGCTTGACAGCTTATAAAATTTTTTTGCTGGATTTTGCCCTGTTGATTAAAAAAATTATACAAGGGGGAATTACCATGCAATTGCAACAGGTTTCCGACTTTTTAATTTTTTATGGAATGAGGGTCCTGCTGGGCATAGTTATTCTGCTGGCAGGCTGGTTGATAGTAAAATCGGTTGTTAAGCTGGCAAACAAGACAATGGAAAACAAATTTGATCCCATTCTGACGAAATTTGCTGTTAAAGTTATTAATGTACTGCTTATAATCCTGGTAGTACTGACAGCTGTTTCTACTGTAGGGATTGAAGTAACTTCCTTTGTAGCTATTCTGGGTGCAATCAGTTTTGCTGTGGGTTTTGCTCTTCAGGGTGCGCTGTCAAATTTTGCTGGAGGTGTGCTGCTGCTGATTTTTCAGCCCTTTCATGCGGGAGATTTTGTTGATGTTGCCGGGACAAAAGGTGTAGTTCAGGAAGTTCAAATTCTATACACAGTCATGAATACTCCTGATAATAAAAGAGTATATATTCCCAACGGGACCCTGGCGAACCAGTCGATTACCAATTTTTCTACCAATTCCACCCGCAGGGTAGATCTGCAGTTTGGGATTGGTTATGATGATGATTTTGAAGAGGCTAAATCTATAATTAGAGAAATTGTGGAGAATCATGAAGGTATAGAAAAGGAACCGGAACCGGTTATTAGAGTAGGAGAGCATGCCGATAGCTCGATAGAAATTTTTACCCGGGTCTGGATTGATTCCAGCAAGGGCGGCAACTACTGGAAAACGCATTTTGATCTGCATGAAGAGGTTAAAAGGCGTTTTGATGAAGCTGGTATTGGCATTCCCTATCCTCAGATGGATGTTCATTTTGATCCAGCAGTTGAGGATGGTTTTGCCAGCCGCCGGGAACAGCTCAATTTAAACCGCAAACTGGCAAAGGAGAAGCTGGAGCAGCAGAGTCAGTCCGGGGAAGATGAGATTATCTAACAGACTGCCAGCAATATGATCTTAATCTACCTGCCCTGTACTTATAAGAGATTTACAGTATATGTTTCATCTAAAATTTTATAATCTAATTTTATAATCTATTGTTAAACTAAATTAAAGCATCAAAAATATTGAACAAAATGGTAATCAGATCTATGATAAAAATGTTAAATAGAAATATTTTATTCAAAACAAAAAAACCCGACTCTAAAAGGCCGGGTTTGACTTCAAAATGGTGTGGGTAAGTGGATTCGAACCACTGGCCTCCACGATGTCAACGTGGCGCTCTGACCGGCTGAGCTATACCCACCTGTATTATTTCTTTGCTCACTAATTATATCAGGGAATTAAGATAAAATCAAGGGTTTATTCTTAAAAAATACCATGCTGTCAGGCCTGTTCAGCTAATTACAATAACTCCAGGCTTTTGCTCAGAATGATCAGAAAGGTGATTTTTTTGGATAAGGTTAGAGTCAACAGCAAAGATAAACTGGACTGGTCCTATTTGCTGCTGCTTTCAACTGCCTATCTTTCAAGTTCCATTAATATGCAGGGAATTCAGGCATTAATGCCCTTTATTCAGAATGATTTCAGCATCAGCCGCTCCCAGGCCGGTTTATATTCCAGTGCCTTTTTTATCACCGCAACTGCTGTTGCCATCTTCAGCGGCAGCTTTGTTGATAAAATCGGAACTAAAGGAGGTATACTGATCGGGGTTTTCAGTGTGGGAGGGTTCATGTTTTTTCACGGTTTTGCTCCGGTTTATCCTGCACTGCTTCTTCTTGCTCTGATAGCAGGTCTGGGTTTTAGTATAATAACTCCCTCTGTTAATAAGGCTGTAATTGAAAGCAGCAGTTCTGATAATAAAGCTTTATCGATGGGTATCATGCAGTCCGGTGGAGGGATAGGCAGCTTTGCAGGTGCCAGCCTGCTTCCCCTGCTGGCAGCAGCCTGGAGCTGGCGGCTGGCGATAATGCTCTCGGGCTTGTTTGCTGTTGCTGTGGGATTTTTTATAATATTTAAATTTCCCGATAAAAGAACTGTCAGCCAGGATATTTTTATCGGGGATGATAAATTTTCAGTTAAACTGAAACAGCTGCTGGGTAACCGCAGCCTGATGCTGGTCTGTCTGCTGGGAATTGTTTTTGGTTCTTCAATAGGCTCAATCCCCGCTCATTATACCCTTTACTTAACCCTGGATCTGGATTTTTCTCCACCACTGGCCGGGCTGATGCTGGGGTTTTTACAGATCGGGGGAATTTTTGGCCGTCCCTTCTGGGGCTGGCTCAGTGATTCGTTTCACCAGGCAAATAGAAGAAAAACTTTTCTCTGGCTGACTCTAACCATTACTGTTACCGGGATGATTTATAGTTTTCTGGTATGGCGGCTGGCTGACATGAGATGGCTGATTCTTTTCATGTCTTTTGTACTGGGAACTGTTGCTATGGGATGGATGGGACTTTTTTTTACGGTTGTAGGGGAACGTTCTAAACCAGGTATGACAGGTATAGCAACCGGGCTTTCCCTGATTTTCATCCGAGTTGGAGTAATGATAAGCCCGCCAATTTTTGGCCTGATTGCTGATATTTTTGATCATTATAACTACAGCTGGCTGGTTATAGCCCTTTTTACATTCCTGGCAGGAAGCCTGTTTTACTGGCTGGAAGGGAAAAACAGGCAGCTGGAGCAGGCTGAAAAACTATAGTCCATTTTTAATTCCTGCAGTTTTTTGATATAATATAAATGTAATAGAGTAAATATTATTGGTTTATATAGAAAGCTATAAAACTGCAAAGACAAGCTGCAAAATTAAATATTATATAAAAAGCCGGATTTCCTTCTTGAGAAATACTTTGAAAAACTGAAATATTTAAATATCTTTAGCTGCTCAGGACTGCTGATTAAGCCTATTTTTCGAGATATTTATATAGATATTTATATAGCTCTTAAACCTCCTCTGCATTGTAAAAACCATAAAAGTGCTTATTATTCACTTCCTATCAAGATCGTCAACCCTGCCTGAAATAAGCAATTTCAAAATTTGAGCCATAAAAATCTTAAAAATGAAGAAAAATTACAAAAAAAGGTTTTATTTGCCTTATATTTACCTCTCTTATGAGTTATATTAATTAACAGGCAAGGAAAGAATTTGACCGGTGAGCTATTATTAAGCTAATAATTTACTAAAACTTTCTGTGAAAGGGGATATTACTGTTTATGCAGGGTTTGAATGGTCAGCTAGAGATACTTTCCCAAGGGGAGATTGAATGGATTCACCAGACAAGCCTGGAAATTTTACAGGATATTGGAGTTAAGATGGAAAATAATTCACTATTAAAAATGCTGGCAGATACAGGAGCTGAAGTAGATTCCGAGCAGCAGATTGTTAAAATTCCTCCGGCTATGGTAGAAGAAGCCCTGGAGAATGCTCCCTCGAAGGTGGTACTTTACGGCAGGGATGGTAAGCCTGATTTACATTTAGAAGGGCAGAAGGTTTATACCGGCACGGGAGGAACGGCTGTCAATATATTTGACCTGGAAGATGGAGAGCGCAGGCCCTGTCAGGCCCGGGATGTAGGTTTAACGGCCAGGCTGGTGGATAATCTGGAGCATATTGATTTTTTCGTTGTTCCGGTTTACCCCGATGACCGCCAGAAAAATAAGGCTGATGAAGCCCGATTTTTAAATTCTCTTTGTTATACCGGCAAACATGTGATGGGTGGGGTATATTCAGCAGACGGTATTGAAAGGGTAATTGATTTTGCTGTAGAGGCTGCCGGTTCAGAAAAGAAATTAAGAGAACGCCCGATAATATCAATGATAACTTCAATTATCAGTCCACTGAAAATGGAGCGGGATTACACAGAATTTATGGAATATATCATCTCCCGGGGAATTCCCATTGTAGCTCCTCCGGCGCCGATTGCTGGAGCTACCTCTCCGCTGACCATGGCCGGCAGTCTGGCCCAGCTGAATGCCGAGACTCTTTTCGGGATAGTGCTGGCCCAGGTGCTGGAGCCAGGAGCCAGGGTTCTTTATGGAATAGTTCCCACCACCATGGACATGAGGACCTCAAGCTTCCGCTTTGGCTCCATTGAATCCGGGCTGATGAATGCAGCCGGAGCCCAGCTGGCACAGTACTATGAATTACCCGTATACAATACTGCGGGAGTCAGTGACTCCCGTTCTCCCGATATTCAGGCCGGTTATGAAAAGATGGCTAATATTATGCTTTCCGGACTGACAGGAGCTAATTTTATCCATGATGCTGCCGGACTGCTGGACACCGGTTTAAGTGTAGCTTTTGAACAGTATGTAATAGATAATGATATTCTGGGCATGGTCAAGAAAGCTCTGGCAGGAATTGCTGTCGATGAAGAAAGACTGGCCTTTGAAGACATAAAAAAAATTGGCCCGGAAGGCAACTTTCTAACTGCCGCCAGCACCATGAAATTTTTAAGGACTGAATTATACGATCAGGAAACCTTTGAAGCTGATCGCTGGGAAGAATGGCAGAGAAAAGGAGCCCGCAATGCCGCTCAGAGAGCCAGGGAGAGGGCTAAAGAAATTCTCAAGGAGAGCAGGAAGAAATATCTGCCAGAGACATTAATAAATAACTGGAAGGGTCAGGATCCGGTGGAGGTGGAGAAGAATGAGTAAACCAGTTTTAGGACTTACAGGGGAGGAGTATCAGCCTCTGACCGCTGCCGAGCTGGAAGAAATGGATCAGGCAGTGCGGGATATTTTGTGTCAGACCGGTTTTGAAGTAAACTCCCGGGAAGCCCGCCAGATTTTTGCTGATGGTGGAGCTGAAGTTGAGGAGAGCAGAGTAAGATTAACTAACGGTATGATAGATGATGCTCTGAAATCAGCGCCCTCTGAGGTAACCCTCTATGGTAGAGACGAAGATTACGATTTAAAATTAGGCGGCAGCAGGGTACACTTTGGCACCGGGGGTACGGTTTTAAATGTTCTGGATCTGGAAAGTGGAGAGAAGAGAAAGGTTAATGTCCAGGATCTGAAAGATATAGCAAGGCTGGTGGATTACCTGGATAACATTCATTTTTATGTGATTCCGGTTTATCCGGAAGAATGCACTGATAAAAATATTGATATAAATAGATTTTACAGTTCTCTGAATAATACCCGCAAACATATTATGGGAGGAATTTATTCCAGTCAGGGGATTAGCGATGTTATTGATATGGCAGCAAAAATTGCTGGAGATAAAAACACCTTAAGGGATAAACCCTTTATCTCCTTTATTACCTGTGTTATGTCACCTTTAAAACTTGACAGGGATTACACAAATTTTCTTTTGCAGATAGCCCGGGAAGGCCTGCCGGTGGCTATTCCGGCCGAGCCCCTGGCCGGAGGAACCGGACCTGTTACAGTAGCAGGAAATGTTGTGCTGATGACAGCAGAATCTCTGGCAGGTGTGGTTCTGGCCCAGCTGGCCAATCCCGGTACGCCGGTTCTGCTGGCTTCCACCGCATCAGCTATGGATCTCAAGCAGGCTGCCTATATAACCGGCGAAGTTGAGATGGGTTTAATGCATGCCGGAATGGCGAGGCTGGCCCAGCATTATGAACTGCCGCTCTATGCTACTGCCGGTATGTCCGACAGCAAGGTTCCCGATGTTCAGGCCGGTTATGAAAAGGCAATGACCTCAATGCTGACCGGGCTGGCAGGGGCAAACTTTATCCATGATGCTGCCGGACTGCTGGAATTTTGCACCACCGTAGCCTATGAGCAGTATGTAATTGATGATGAAATTATCGGTATGGTGATGAGAGCGATCCGGGGAATTGAAGTTAATTCAGACACTATTGCCAGGGAAGTAATTGACCGCGTGGGACCGGGAGGACATTTCCTGGGTGAGGAACATACCATGAAATATATGCGCTCGGAATATTTTCAGCCCAGGCTGTCAGATCGCCAGCGCCGGGAGAAATGGCAGCAGGAAGGTGGACTGGATGCCAGCAAACGGGCAAAGATAATTGCCAGAGATATTCTAGCAGAGCATAATCCGGAGTATATTGAATCTAAGATAAAGCAAGAAATTAAAAAGGGATATGGTAACAGGCTGCTGTTAACCTGAGAAATTAAACAGGTAAGCATGAAGAAGGGGGAAAACTTATGGATGTATTTAATTATATTGTTCGGAGGTCAGAATTAATCCAGAGGCTATTTCTGGAGCACCTCTGGCTGATTGTTGTTTCAGTGGGAATTGCTATCCTGATTGGTGTAGCTCTGGGGGTTTTGATCAGCTATTTTAAAATTTTAGCTTCTCCTGTCCTAACAATCTGTCAGATTTTAATGACCGTTCCCAGCATAGCCATGCTGGGCCTGCTGCTGCCCTTTTTTGGCATAGGCTTTCAGACCGGCGCTGTTGCTCTGATTTTATATTCTTTGCTTCCGATTGTACGGAATACTCATTCTGGAATAGCTGAAATTGATCAGGCTATTATTGAATCTGCCCAGGGCATGGGAATGAAAGATTATCGGATTCTTTTTAAGATCAAACTGCCGCTGGCTTTTCCAGTTATTATGGCTGGTATTAGAACTGCTACCGTTATGGTGGTGGGAATTGGCGCTATTGCCGCCTATGTTGGTGCAGGAGGTCTGGGTGAGTTAATTTTTAACGGTATTTCCCGAACCAATCCTCCCATGATTATTACAGGGGCTATATTTGTGTCAATAATAGCGGTGGCCTTTGATCTGCTTCTGGGCTGGGCTGAAAAGGCTAAAACAATTAAGTACTAAAAAACTAAGAAACTTAGATAATATTTTAGCAGCTAGCAGAAAAGTAGAGCAGGAAAACAAGGGGGATTTCAATGATTAAAATAGAAAACTTAACCAAACATTTTCCCGGACTGGATCGTCCGGCGGTTAACAAATTATCTCTGGAAATAAATGAAGGCGAGGTTTGTGTGCTGGTAGGCCCTTCCGGTTGTGGAAAAACAACCACCATGAAAATGATTAACAGGCTCCATGAGCCAGACGGAGGAGAGGTTTATCTTAACGGCAAAAAAGCTTCAGAAATGGATGAAATAGATTTAAGAAGAGGAATAGGTTATGTTATTCAGGAAATCGGGCTTTTCCCCCACATGACCATCAAAGATAATATTGCCACAGTACCCCGGGAACTGGGCTGGGATCGGGAGAGGATTAACAAAAGAGTGACAGAGCTGCTGGATTTAATGGGCCTGGATCCCGAAATTTACAGCGATAGAAGACCTGCGGCTCTATCCGGGGGTCAGCGTCAGCGGGTAGGGGTAGCAAGGGCTCTGGCTGCGGATCCTCCAGTGATGCTGATGGATGAACCCTTTGCAGCAGTGGACCCCATTACCCGGGCCAGATTGCAGAATGAATTTTTGAGAATTCTGAATAAGATGGATAAAACGATAATTTTTGTCACCCATGACATTAATGAAGCGATTAAAATGGGTGATAAAGTAGCGGTTTTGAGAGAGGGAGAACTGGTTCAGCACTCCACTCCGGAAGAACTGCTCGATGCTCCAGCCAATGAATTTGTAGCCCAGCTGGTGGGAAGAAATAGATCAATTAAACGTCTGCATTTGATTAGAGTTGAGGATATAATTGAAGAAGATGCCGATAAATACAGTGTTGCTGCAGGTAACGGCAGAGAGGATATTAAGAAAAAGCTGTCTGAGAGCAAAGTTGGAGCTTTAATGGTGATAGATGAAGAGGGTCTCCTGCTGGGAAGGGTTGATGAACAGAGTCTAGAGAAGGAAGGCGAAACAGCCGGTGAACTGGCGGATGAAATTCACGATCAGGTAACGGCAGATTCTACCCTGAATGATAGTCTATCAGTTATGCTGGAAAGTGGTGAGGGTTATGTCCCTGTCGTAGATGAGGAGAGGGGATTTTTTAGAGACATTATCACCCTTCAGGATCTGCTGCAGGAGGTGAGGCAGGGGTAATGAAAAAGGAAAACATTAAACTTGTGGTTGTAACTGCAGTTGTATTTATTACAGGTGCAGTGATGGTTTATTATGTAATGGAGAACCCGACTGACAGCATGGTTGAAAGAATGCTGTCAGGAGAAAATATCTGGCGGGCCTTTCGGGAGCATCTGGTGATTGTAGGTGTCTCGATGGCAGGAGCACTGGCAGTGGGGATACCAGGAGGTATTTTACTCTCCCGGCCTCAGTTCTATTACATTGGCAAGATATTTGAAAATATAGTTAATGTCGGACAGACTGTACCAAGTCTTGCTATTCTGGCTCTCTTTTATACAATTCTGGGACTGGGATTTAATACGGCAGTTTTTGCCATCTGGCTGTATTCAATTTTGCCCATACTTCGCAACACCTTTGCCGGGATAACCAGCATCAGCGATGAAGTGATAGAGTCAGCCCGGGGGATGGGGATGAGCGGCAGAAGAATCCTGACCAGGATAGAACTGCCCCTGGCTGCACCGATTATTACTGCAGGTATTCGGACTGCAATTGTAATAAATGTTGGCACAGCAACTCTGGCAACCTTTATCGGGGCTGGAGGACTGGGAGATTTAATTGTAACCGGACTTTCCATCAGGCGGAACATGATAATTATAACCGGGGCAGGTTTAAGTGCCCTGCTGGCCATCCTGCTTGATTTCTGGATAGGGCAGATTAAGCTGCGCCTGGTTAAGTGGTAGTATCAGCTTTAACAATAAATTAAGGTTTTAAACCTGACTCTGATGTCAGGTATTTTAAGAAGAACATTTATAACAATATTAAAAGGAGGGAATTATTAATGAGAAGATTGACAGGAAAAACCGGTTATTTACTGGTGATTATCGTGCTTTTTGCTCTGGTACTGGGCTGGACCTGGGAGGCTCTGGCTGAAGATCCGGTGGTTGTTGGTTCTAAAGAGTTTACCGAGCAGTTAATTCTAGGACAGCTGACAATTCAGATGCTGGAAGCCAATGATATTCCCACTGTTGATGAGACGAACCTGGGTGGAACAATTATCCTGCGAGAGGCTCAGGAAGAGGGCGAAGTTGATCTGGCCTGGGAGTATACCGGAACAGCTCTGATTACTCATCTGGGTTTTGAAGATCCAATTACTGAACCAGAAGAAGCCTATCGGATTGTGAGAGATGAAGATTTAGAAAGAAACAATCTGGTCTGGTTAAATTATGCTCCCCTTAATAACACCTATACCATTATGATGAGGAGAGAGGACGCTGAAGAACTGGGCATAGAAACCTTAAGCGATCTGGCAGCAGCTATTAATGAAGGGGTGCAGGCCCCTGAACCGGGACAGTGGATATTTGCCACCAATCATGAATATTCAGTTCGGGAAGATGGTTATCCCGGCCTGACAGAGCATTACGATTTCTTCTTTGAAGGCACTCAGATTATGGATACCGGCATCACCTATGGTGCTCTGCGAGACGGCAATGTAGCTCTGGGCATGGGTTTTGCCACTGATGGCCGGATTGACGGCTTTGATCT
>SLJX01000161.1 GCA_007134885.1 Halanaerobiaceae bacterium | reverse complement strand
TTAATTTCTTGATATTCTTATTATTAACCAGAGGGGTTATATCATCAACCCTGTTTTCTCGAAAATATACTTGATTTAACGAAGGCAGTTCTGCCAGGACGCTGATATCCTCAACCTGATTTTGAGCAAAGTTTAGCTCTTTTAGGTTTTTAAGGCCCCTTAAACTTGAAATTTCAGTAATTTGATTGTCCAGCAGATACAATATTTCCAGCCTTTTTAGTTTTTTAAGGGAAGAAATATCACTGATCCGGTTGCGGCTGAGATGAAGTTCCCGCAAAGCAGGAGTTTCGGCCAGGCCGGCAAGACTTTCAACTCTGTTGTTGGAAAGAGTTAAAATCTCCAGATTAGCCAGTCCGGCCAGAGGTTCAGTTTTCCTTGCCCGGTTGCCCCAGAGCCTGATGACTTCCAGCTGATCCAGGTCGGTCAGCGGTGATAAATCCTCAATTTTATTATAACGGAAATTGAAAATCCGGAGATTTTCCAGAGAAGAAAGCGGAGTGATATCCTTGACATAATTATGCTCGAAAATAATCTCTTCCAACCTGTCAAGTTCAGCTAGAGGAGCAATATCAGCAATTTCGTTATTATAAAAATCTACTGCCTCCAGGTCCGTAAAGTGTTCCAGACCTCTGAGAGATTTAATCTCACTTTCTACCGCTGTGAATGTTTTAAGCTTTTGAGCCTGGCTTTTCAAGATCGGCCCCTCGGACTGTTCCAAATTTTTCAGAGCAGCTCTTTTTAGATTGGGATCGGCAAAATCTATAGTTTCTGCAGTTAAAGATCTTCCCGAAAGCAGGAAAATTAAAATAATAATCAGGCCTGCAAGTAGTTTAATCCCCGGGAGATTAAATAAGCAGGCATTTCTTTCTGCCATTTCAGGTTCACCTCCAGTCTGAGGTTTTCAGATACCGCCAGAACAGCAGGTGTTTTTTAACAGTCCCTGCCTGGCCTTTGATAAATCTTTCCTCTAGGAAAATTACTCAGAGACAAAAATCAGAGTAAAGCTAAATATCCAGCAGTTCAAACCCGGTTTCCGGATCGATATTTCGCCTGGCCTGATGATCGAGAAGTTCCAGAACTATTATCTCTCCAATCAGCCAGATGGAAACACCTTCCCGGGTGCAGCCTGTTATGGTTTCATCCTGACTTCCAAAAGCTGAATGCAGATGGAGCCTGGGACTTCCCTTTTCACTGCTGAAAATTGTACCCAGGCCCACCGCTTCGCTAGTCCGGGGTAAATTTTTAATCTGAGGCAATACCTTCTTATTATCATCTCTTTCTTCCGGTCCCACGACTACCCGGCTGGTTTTATCAGCCCCTCCCAGAAAGAAAACCAGGGCGGAACTAACCTCTTCAGCTTCTGCAAATTTTTCAATTACCTCAGGAATCCGGTCACCATTTTCCAGTTTTAAAATAAAAGTTCTTCCTCTTTTCGCTTGAGTAAATTTCACCGGATCAGCTCCCTTCAAATTATTATTTATTGGGGACAATTTTTGATCAACTTTCCCACCAGTTGCCATCATCAAGATGAGACATGTCGGGGTTGTATTCTATCTCACAGTCAATTAGAACCGGCTGACCTTCAGCATTAGCTTCCAGAGCAGAAGTAAGAGCCGGCCGTAATTGATCCCTTTCAGTCACTTTAAAGCCCAGACAACCAAAACTCTCTGCAGCAGCGGTCAGATCAGGCTGGAAGGAGAACTCGGTGGAATAGGTGGAATAACCAGCCCGCTGCTGCTTGGCTCTGATCCAACCCAGCCCCCGGTTGTTTAGCACCAGCCAGGTACAACCGGCATTGTACTGGACAGCAGTTGCCATCTCCTGAAGGTACATTTGGAAAGCGCTGTCGCCGGCAATGCAGAGAACCGGCCTCTCCGGACAGGTCAGACTGGCGGCAATTGCTCCTACTATACCCATCCCCATGCAGGTCTGTTCAGCTACCGGGAGACAACCTAATCTGCTCTCAACCTGATAATAGGGATAAAAGTAGGACCAGATATCCTGGCTGCCATTTTCGTTTACCAGGATTGTTTCCGGTCCAAAAACCTGATTGGCTACCGGAATTATCTCCCGGGCCAGCAGGCCCCGGCTAGTTTTGCTTTCAGAAAAAATTTTCTTCTGGAATTTATCTTTCTGTTCTACAAGTTCCTTTCTCAGCTCGGCTCTTTTTTCTTTGATTTCTGACTGCTGTTGCTGCTCCCGGCTTTTTTCCTGGCTGTTAAGCTGATTCAGCAGCTGCTGCATCACAGTCTTAACATCTCCAATCAAAGCCAGATCCGGCTGCCAGTTACGCCCCACAGCTTCCGGATTAATATCGAGCTGGATGAAGCTTGCTCTTTCAGGATAATGCTGCCAGTAACCGGTTTGAAAGGCTTCATTTTTACTGCCAACGGTAATCAGCAGATCGGCCTTCTGATAATAATTTCGGGCCGGTTCTGTGCGATAGCGCCCGCTCAAACCCAGAGCTAAAGGATGATCTTCGGAAATTAGTCCCCGACCGCCTGGTGTTGTTAAAAAGGGAAGCTCAAATTCTTCCACAAACTGCCGGGATTCTTCAAAAGCCCGGGATAAAACCGCTCCATTGCCGAAAATCACCACCGGGTGCTCAGCTTTGATTAAGGCTGAAAATACCTGCTCAACAGAGGTGGGGTCTGCAGCAATTCTCTGCTGCTCAACCCTGGTGAAATTTTCCGGATATTCCGGAGAAGAGCTTTCAACTCCCTGATCAGCAGGATTTGCCTCCAGGGGACCGGCGCCCATCACATCATGGGGTAGATCAAGATAAACCGGTCCAGGAACCCCGTTTAAAGCCAGAGTGATGGACCTTTTAAAATACCAGGGTAGCAGCTCAGCCTTTGGAATTTGGGCACTCCATTTGGTGATGGGTTCCATTAGAGCTACCTGGTCACATTCCTGAAATTCACCCCGGCCGGAGGTAGAGATGGCGGCAGAATGACAGGGAATCACCAGCGGTGAACAGCCGGAATAAGCTTCCAGCACTCCTGGAACAAGATTGGCAGTTCCGGGCCCGGCTGAAGCCGAGCATATTCCGATATTACCGCTTAGACGACTGTAGGCCATGGCCATAAAGGGCGCTGCGCTTTCATGTCTGACATTGACTGCCAGCAGCCCCGCCTCCTCTGCCAGCATATTTAGATAACTATCACCCAGGCCAAAAACCATTTCTACTCCCTGTTCCTTTACCATTTTAACCAGTATTTCCCAAGAATTCATGATATTCCCCCCAAATATAATTAGTTATCTTTTTATCTTTTTTTACTATCGTTGCCTTTTTTAAAAAAAGCCTTAATCCCGGCTATAATTCCAGCCACCAGACCGGACTGCCCGGTTTGCTGCTTTTTTTGGTCTGCCACAAATTTTTTCAGAGCTTTAAGTTCCTCTGCTGTCGGACTTCGCTGAACTTCCTGATATTCCTCTGAAATATGATTTATTTCTTCCCATCTATCAATATTAAATTTTCTGATTTTATCCTCGGATCTTTTAACAATAATATAGCCACTGGCCAGTTTGAATACAATATCATCATTATGCTCTGATTTGTGAGTGTATATTTGGGTAACTTTCATTGTTGGAAATCAACCTCCTCAACCTGTCAAAAGCTAATCAGCGGGAATCTTCCCGTCCGGCTAAAACTCCCTGCACCAATTCTTCAATAACTTTAACTGGTTTATCTGCCTGAAAAACCCCGCTGGCTGTCCCCACCCCGTCAGCTCCGGCTTTGATGATCCGGGCTGCATCTTCATAAGTGGAAATCCCTGCCCCCTGAATAATCTTAATTGCCGGATCCACCTGCTTAACTGACTTAATGGTTTCAGATATATAACCGCTGCTGCTGGTCTTGCCGCTGCCGATCAGCTCGGCAGGCTCAACCATCACCATATCAGGAGCAAGGCTGGCTGCAGCAGCAGCCTCTCTGGCACTGCCAGCAGCTATTACTGTCAAAAGGCCCAGAGACCGGGCTCGCTCAACTGTCCGGGATAGTACTGAGAGCTCCAGTGGTTTTTCTGCATGGTTTAAAACTACTCCTTCAGCACCGGCGGCCTTTACCGCCTCAGGCAGAAGAGCTCCATGGCCCCTGCCTTTTTTGATGGGATCTATGTGCTGGGCAAAAATAATCAATTCCTCGGCAGCAGCAGCAAGATCTGCAATCGCTGTTGGCTGAGGGGATAAAAGAATATTAATTCCTGATTTTTTTGCCTGTTTATCAGCCGCTCTGGCAATTTCAAAGAGCTTTTCTCCATAGATATAGGCCTTGGAATTTAAATATAAGAAGTTTGAATCTAATCTAACGGCTTCACTGGCATTCAGCAAATTTATTGACCTCCCTCCAGGAAAATATTCTAAATTTCCTTACTTAATAATTTTATCCCCTGAATTTTTGCTGTCTTTTTTTACAAAAACCTCTATTGTCTTATTGTTTTATTATATCATATCATATTTCAGCAAAAATTTAACCAGAACACATTTTTCCGGAATTTAAACTGGTAATCACTAGCTGCGATAATGAGCATTATTGTGTTTTATTTCACTTGCATGAGCATTAACCATCTAAACTCTTCCAATAAGCTCTAAAGCCTGAATTTCAAAAATGAATCGTTTGCAATCTGGCAGTAATCCAGTTATAATTAAACCAGAAATTGTGAAAGATATTACAAATCTTCCACAACCCTTATATTACTGTTGATATTCAAACTTTTCGTTGTTAACTAAATTAGTCTCTCAGCAATATTTCAGGATTTAAAAAGGTATAAATCTGGTTTTTTAGCTAAACATGTGAACAAAAATACAATATACTGGAGGGATTAATCATGAAAAAATTATTATCCCTGGCGCTAATCAGCCTCTTGCTTGTTACCACAGGATTTATCATTAGCAATTATCAGGCAGCCGGCAAGGAAATTGTCCACTTTGAAGATAGAGAGCTGGAAAATGCTGTAAGAGAAGAAATTGATCAACCTGAGGGAGATATCTATCGCAGTGAAGTCGAAGAAATCGTTTGGTTCCGCCCTGAAGGAAAGAATATTACTTCTCTGGAAGGTCTGCAGCATTTTACAGCCCTGGAAAGGCTGAGTCTGAAAAATAATGCAGTTGAAGACCTTTCACCTCTGACAGAACTTAAAAATCTAAAATGGCTGGTACTTGATAATAATCAAATTAAAGATATTTCAGACCTGGCTGAATTATCCAGCCTGAAGTTTTTATATCTGGCTGATAATCAGCTGGAAGATATCTCACCACTGTCAGAGCTAGACAGCCTGATGCTGCTGGATTTTTCAGGCAATAATGTCAGTGATATTTCCTCTTTAAGAAAAAACACCAATCTGACAGTACTGGAATTCAGAGATAACGAAGTCAGTGATATCTCTCCTGCTGCAGAATTAAACGAACTTGTTATTCTCGATTTTGGCAGAAATGAAGTGGCTGATATTTCTCCTCTAGAAAGCCTGAACAAAATCAAAATCCTCTCTTTCCCCTTTAATGAAGTGGACTGCATTGCTCCGCTGGCAGAACTCCCAGAGCTGGAAAAAGTCGAATTAACAGGTAATGAAATCTCCCGGGTATCACGCAACAAATAATAAACAATCAGGCAAAGACATATAAAAACCAGGAGAGGGCAATGAATCATTCCTCTCCTGGTTTATATTTAAGCATATCAAAAGTCTATCAAGCTAAAAGAAAATCAGGCCTGATTTTCTTTCTTTTTTCCTCCTTTACCAACCAGCATTGAACCCAGTGAACAGGCCAGACTGCCGGGCAGACAGAATTTGATTGCTTTTAGCAGATATACCAGATTGCCAGGCTGAGGACTTTTAGCGAGCTGAAAACGGTCACTTTCATCGGGTAAAACGTAAATTACATGTAAACCCTCCAGCTGCTCCTCTCCATAGATCTGCCAGTCGGGATGCTTTGCGCTAATTTCCCGGGCTTCAGCTAAAAGATCCTCCCTGGGACCATACTTCAAGGCTCCAGCAGAGCAGGTCTTGACACAGGCAGGCTGAAGATCATTTTTTATCCGATCAAGACACAGGTTGCATTTGCCAGCTATTTCACCTGTTTTTGGAACCTGAAAAGGACAGGCCTCTTCACACATACCGCAGGCCACGCAATCATCTTTATCAATTGCTACAAAGCCCTCTGCTGTTTTACTAATTGCTTCAACCGGACAGATATCAATACAGGCAGCATCGGTGCAGTGCATGCAGGCTCGCCGGCTAAAGGCCCAGTTAACTTCATTATCATTATTCCATTCAGTAAATTGTAAAATATTCCAGGTAGTAGCGGTCAGGTCAGGAGGGTTCTGATAACTGCCTGTCTGGGCAAAACTTGTTTTTTCAGCAGGCAGCTCATTCCACTGCTTGCAGGCCACCTGACAACCCCTGCAACCCATACAGCTGGTCACATCATTTAGAATAGCCATTTCTGTCATGATTTACCGCCCCCCTTTTCGAACGTTGCAGAGAAAGGCTTTATACTCGGGAATATTTGTGTTGGCATCACCAATAGAAGGGGTGAGGTCATTGGCTACCGGCCCTTTGGAAGCACCGGCATAACCCCAGTGCCATAACATGCCTACCATTTCGATCTCTCTGCCATTTACCTTGAAGGGTTTTAACCTGGGAGTAACACAGGCCGCCACCTCAATTTCTCCCCGCTTGGTGGTTACAACAACCTTTTCTCCACTTTCAACATCAAGTTTTTCTGCCAGAGTTTCACTGATCTCAACAAAAATATCGGGCATGGCTTCGTTGAGCCAGGGCATATTTCTGGTCATTACTCCTGTCTGATAGTGTTCGGTAACCCGATAACTGGTAGCAATATAAGGATAATCCTCACTGCCAACTTCTGCCCTGTCTTCAGGATATAGGACCCGGCTGGCAGGATTAAACTGAGTTTGCGAGAGAATATTTCTAATGGGGCTTTCCCAGGGCTCATAATGTTCCGGGAAGGGGCCTTCTGCCAACCCCGGAGCAAATAATCTGGCCTGTAATTCAGGCAGCATAATAAAGGGAGTGTTGGCAGTTTCTTCTGGCGGCACCCCGGCATTGAAGTCCGGAACATCGTTCATCTGCCACTGATTGCCATTCCACCAGATAACCGGTCTGTCAGGATTCCAGGGCTTACCCTCAGGATCAGCTCCTGCCCTGTTGTAGATAATCCTTCTGTTAAGCGGCCAGGAAAAAGCCCAGCCTGGATGGGAGCCAATTCCTTCTGTTTCAGGAACACGGGCTTTGGTGGCTGGATTTTCTTCATCATTGTAATAGCCAGCATAAATCCAGCTGCCGCTGACGGTAGAGCCATCATCCTTAAGCCTGGTAAAGTCCTCTACCAGCTCTCCATTCTCAGTATAATAACCATTTAATTCTTGAGCCACCAGTTCAGGATCAGGCTTTTCTCCATAATCCCAGTTCATTTCCAGGATTGGTTCAGGAAATGCTCCTCCTTCATCCTGGTAGGCTTCTCTTACTGCTTTAAACAGCCTGTCAGCTATCCAGAGATCTGACTTAGCATCCTCGGGTGCCTCCAGCGATTTATTTCTCCACTGAATCCAGCGCCCGCTGTTGGTTATTGATCCAGATCTTTCAATATGAAGGGCTGCCGGGAGCAGAAAAACCTCTGTCTTAATATCTGTGGAGTCAACCCCAGGTTCCTTCCAGAAAGAAGCAGTTTCATTCTCAAAAATATCTACAGAAATCAACCAGTCCAGATTAGCCAGATATTCTCTCTCAGAGCCTGCAGAAGGTCCGCTGACAGCCGGATTGTCAGCCCAGGAAATCAGACCATTAATATTGCCCTCTTTCATTTCTTTAAACATAGTCATGTGAGAGCGATCCCTGTCATCAAGTTTTGGCAGATAGTCATAACAGAAATCGTTATCCGCATTAGCATTGTCACCCCAGAAAGCTTTTAAAAGGCTGACAAAAAACTTGGGCTTATTGGTCCAGTAACCGGAATCTGGAGTTTCAACTTCAAAATAGTCCGCCAGGGTAGGATGCAGCTCTGCTCTGGGAACACCCATGTAGCCAGGCACCAGATGAAAAAGCATTCCCGTATCGCAGGCGCCCTGAACATTGGACTGACCCCGCTGAGCATTAACTCCTCCGCCGGCAACTCCCATATTTCCTAACAGCAGCTGCAGCATAGCAATAGAACGAACATTCTGGGAGCCGTGAGAAAACTGAGTTATGCCCATGGCATACATGATGTTACCGGCTCTATCTGGCTCCCCGGTACTGCTGAAAAGCTCTGCAACTTCTTCAAAATTATCCCTGGGACATCCGGTTATTTCGCTGACAGTATCAAGATCATAGCGGGAATAATGCTCCTTCAAGAGCTGAAAAACACAGTTAGGATCTGTTAAACTTTCATCCTTGATAATTTCTCCATCTTCATCTCTCTGGTAGGACCAGCTGGATTTATCATAGCTGATTTCACTTATCTCTGAATTTGCTCCGGAGAACATTCCCTCGTCAAAGGAAAATTCAGGATCAATCAAATAGGAGGCATTGGTGAAATTTTGAATGTATTCTTTATTATAATGTTCATTCTTCAGAACATAATTGATAATTCCTCCCAGAAAGGCAATGTTTGTCCCGGGTCGAATTGGAGCATAGAGATCAGCCACTGCTGCTGTTCTGGTAAAGCGAGGATCAACACAAATTAGTTTAGCATCATTTTCTTTTTGAGCTTTTTCTATCCATTTCATGGAAACCGGATGATTTTCAGCTGTATTAAGTCCAATATTCATAAAAACATCAGAGTTCTGATAGTCTACCCAGTGATTGGTCATAGCTCCACGCCCAAACGTGTTGCCGAGACCGGCAACTGTTGAGGAGTGTCACAATCGGGCACAATGATCGATATTGACCAGTCCCAGGGAACGAACCAGTTTATGGAAAATATAATTTTCTTCATTATTACACATAGCACTGCCTAAATGAGCAATAGCGGTGGTTCTGTTGACTGTTACTCCATTATCATCTGTTGTTTCAAAGGTCTCATCTCTGGTTTCTTTAATTCTTTCTGCCATTTTATCCAGAGCCCAGTCCCAGTCCTTTACCTGCCAGCGCTCACTGTAGGGTGCTCGATAAAAAACCTTGGTAACTCTGCCGGGATTGGGCCGGGCCTCACCTTCATCGTCATAAATATTTACCATATTAAAATAGGAGCTGCCCTTACTGCAGAGGGTTCCTTCATTAATAGGATGATCGGGATCCCCTTCAATGTTAATCAGCTCACCGTCCTGAATATGACTGATCATACCACAGCCCACCGAACAGTAGGAGCAGATTGTAGCTGCTTCAGTAGCGTACTCGATTTTCAGGTCATTATAAGCCTCAGCTTTAAGTAAATTCTGTCCTTTTTTATTAAAAAACAGACCGCCAGCCACCATTCCTGATACCTTCAAAAAATCTCTTCTGGTAAGTGGCAAAAAATTTCCCCCCTTGCAAAATAAATTTTTCAGTCAGTTTAATTGCTTGAACTTTAGCTCAATACCTATCAAAAGACAATTTCCTAAATTTTTCAGAATTTTTATCAGTTTTTCAACCTCTCATATATCCCTCCTTTTGAGCCAGTCTGTCCAGATGCTGGGTTCCCAGATCATTGAGAAGCCAGCTTAGACCCTGGCGATCTTTTTCTGGAACTTTGCTTTCATCGATTACTTTCAGATAACCCTGACAGGTCTCACAGAGATCAACCCTGTAAGGCGTATCTTTGACAACAAAATAAAGCTGACCTTCAGCTTTATCCTCTCCACAATTAACACAGGTAAGCCGGTTAAATCTCCACTCAGTACTGCAGAGCCAGCACCACAGCATCCGCCGGCCATCCTCTTCGGTAAGCCTGGCAAGTTCAGGAACTGCTCCACAGACCGGGCAGTTACTCTCCTGCCAGTGATTTTTAACACTTTCCAATTTTTCATCACCAGCAGCCATCCACTGAAGAAAGGGCCTGAGAGTAAAAAGCATCAATTTGAAAAAAAGCTGATCATCAAGCTTAATTTTCTCCAGCAATTCTTTCTCATAGGGATAACTAGCAATTATTTCTTTTAAGCTGATGTCCCCTTCCTGCAAGGATACAACGAAATTTTTAAGTTCAGTCCTGCTATCCTCATCCAGGACCTCACCCAGCATCTCAGAAATATCACAAATAACATCTTTAACCAGATCAACTGGCAGATTAAGTTCATCAAGCAAAATAAGCGGCGGATCAACTTCTGCTGTGTTTTTCGGGTATCCCATTTCCCGGGTCTGGTATTCTTCTTCATTAAGCTTTTTCTGCAATCTTTCATAGCGAAGATTAAGTTTATGATACAGGTCTTCCAGTTCAGTTGAAATATCTGGAGGATAACTAATGTTTTCTGATTTATCCATTAAATTTCCTCCTTTTTGTCGGCAGAATGACCGCCACCACCAACTGACTCTTTAAATTCT
>SLJX01000091.1 GCA_007134885.1 Halanaerobiaceae bacterium | reverse complement strand
TCTTGTTGAAGAATGGGGTTATATCTCGGAATAAACACTAAATTAAAACCAGACATGCTCATAAATTTTTGCGATGAGCAAGCAGCAAAGGCATCCCCGCCGCCTGGGATGAGCAGGCGGTGGGGGTCTGTCTTTTAATATCAGTGTAAACCAGCAAAATATATTAGCACAAATCCCACATTTTTAAGCAAAATATATTTACCTGTCTTTGGGCTAACAGGTTTAGGTCGATGTTGGTTTTACCGTCTAGAATGATGTCCACGGCGATTTTGTCAAACTCTCTTTTATCGCTATGGTCCTATCCTGCAGCAGGTATAAATATGTGGAGTGGTTTTTAGAAAATCCCTGCCTTAATGACTTTCTATAGTTTCTTACTTTCCATATGATGATAGGGGATATTATAATTAAACAGGGCATATTTGGCAGGCAATTAGGAAAGAAATAATGCTGGCAGTTCAGATAAAGTAGCTGATGTAGCTAGAGAAAAATAAAAAAGGAGATCTCAAGACAAGAGAAGACAAGAAACCTCCTAACTCTTCATTCCAGAAAAAGTTGAAAATGAAAAATTAGATTGTAATATTAATTTTCTAATATTTCTCGAACTTCGTCAAAAGAAGATATTTCGAAAATCCTATCGGTAAGTTGCAATAATTGTTTTCTATCAGCTGAGTTAAGAAACTTTTTAATATCTTCTGGTATTGGTTTTTCAAATTTAGCTTCCAATATTTCTGTAAGGGTTTTCACTCTTACTTCATTTTGGATGGTATCATAAAGACTCATTATTTCTTCACTCCTTTCAGGTTTTTCTTCTTGAACTATAAATAAAGAAAAACCAAAATCTTATTATTCACTTAACTTTTGCACCAGTTTATCATAAAGATTATCACTGATATAAAAACCTTGCTCAATAGCGCTATCAACTAAATCAATGCCTGAATCAATAATATCATTATTATGGGCTTTAATAATTATGCCCAAAAATCCTGTTTTATTGAGGTTGAGGTTGTCAGCAGTCTCCCTAGCTTCCATTTCATCAATTACAATTAACTCAGCATTTATTTCCAGAGCTAATGCTATTACCTCAGATTCACCAAAATCTAGATAAGTCTGGAATGATCTAACTAGAGTTTGATTTTTTACCTCTTTGATCTCAATAATGTTGTTATCAATAAGTTCTTTTATATCAGCAGAGGATTCATCTTTATCTCTAGCTTGTTCTATAACTTCTATCCTGACAGCTGGAGGAATGATAATCTGGCCAAATAGCTCTTCAATTAAATTGAGCGAGTTGATTTTTGCAAGATTGATGAGAGGAGAGGAATTAAAGATGATTTTGCTGCTATTCTTTGGCATATTTTAGATCCTCTTTAAAATTTTCCTCTGTGTAATGTCTTTCTATATTTCTTTCTTTAAGAAGATCGTGGAATTCCCATTTAGTCATATTTGCCAGCTGTCTTGCTTTACCAAAGGATAGTATCTTTTCTCTGTAAAGAGATACTGCCAACTCTTTCTGTATGGTTTCATCTCTTTTATCTTCAGGAACTTTCATGGCTCTGTATACATCTTTTGGTATAGATAGCTGCTTTTCAGAAGGTGAAGATGCACTCATTTTAGCACCCCAACTTTCATGGAAGTTAATTCATCCAAAAATTAATTCTAGAATAATTATATCACACATAGGAGTAAAATATAAGAAAGATATTCGCTGTTCATCTCAAAAAACCTCATCAGAGAGGTGAAATTGTCCATTAAAAAATCAGACGAGAACTATTGAAACTTGTTCTTAGTTGAAATTTAACGGTCGTCATTAGTGGAAGCAGTTTAATTTATATTTTTGAAAAAGAAGCAAAAATGGCACTGGCGGTAAAGCTTTTTGAAATGCAGAGAATATCTTCGGGAATTGCTTTAAAGGATTCTGTGAGAATTTGGTTTTGGGAGTTTATTGTTGAGAATTGATAGGTTTATAAATATATTAGATCACATCACATTTTTAAAGCAAGAGCACAAAATATTTGCTGGCCCTGGAAAGCATTATGTAATCTTTATTCACTTAATTTTTGCATAGTTTATCAGAAAATTCACAGAAGATAGACAGGACACACGAAGGTTCTGGCGCGTAAACCAAATATTTGGCTGCTTTTACCTACAGGTATGTTTTGGAGCGAGCACCGAAAGAAATGGAAAAAGAAATCATTGCCGGTGCAGCCAAAGCGTGACCAGAAAGGAGTGATCAACTTATGTCTGTAGCTGATAAGTTAAGGAGAGAAGGCCGGAGGTCTTGTATTCTTGATTTCAGTCTCCATCTGTTTGGGCAGTTCCTCATGCCAGGATTCACCCCGGGGAAGACTCTCATCTATTTCCGAAGCGATTAGTTTAAAGATGCGTTCAAGACAGGCGTAATAATAATGCAGGTTAAGAGCTACACTATCAATATAAAGTTCATCTTCCGTATCTTCAACCTTCTTCCAGCCACGGTTTATTTTCTTCAGTATTTTATCCAGCTCACTTAATTCTTTATCTATTCGACTGATCAGTGTCAGTTATGATCTATTCAAATCACTTCACCCTCTTCCTTTATTCTCTCCCGTAGAGACTCTCTTGCATCATCCATATCCACAAGAT
>SLJX01000193.1 GCA_007134885.1 Halanaerobiaceae bacterium | reverse complement strand
CACTTAAGAGATTTGAAGCAAAGCCTGCCGCCGTTGTGCCTCCTGCCATCAACACAGCCACTCCTACAGAAGTTATTGAACCTGTTACAGCATTTTCATTGTCTTTTCCCAGGTCCAGTTCTTCATAGTATCTTTTCAAAATGAAAATGCCAAAAGCACTTCCCAGGCTGATTAGTATTACCGGCATAACAGCATTAACCGGAGAAAATTCTTTGTTTAGAAGCCCCATAAAGCCAACTGTCCAGATTACGCTTAATGCTACGGTAGCAAAGGGCAGCAGCACTCCGCGAATACTCCTAAAAATAAACCAGAGAAGCAAAGCTATCATGACTAAAACCAGAGGCACCATGAATTTTAAATCTGATTGCATGGAGCTGGCAAGTTCGTTATTTAAAACCGGTGTGCCGGTCAGATAAATTTCTTCCGGTCCGGAATAATCAGTTACAACCTCTCCTATATTTTCAGCCACAGCCAGGGAATCATATTTTGGATTAACTTCGCCAATTATTAGAGCAGCCTGGCTGTCATAGGAAACCAGGAATCCCCCATACATTTCATCAGCTAAAATAGTTTGCTTGAGATTTTCCAGCTCCTCCTGCTCAGAGGGAATTTCACCAACCAGAGGTTCAATAGTCAGATCTCCATTTTTCCCCTTTATGTCATCAACTGCCGTTAAACTTCTGACTGTATCAATTCCAGCCACATCCTGAAACTGCTGACTTAACAGCTCAATATTCTTTAGGGTTTCTTCGGTGAAAATTTCTTCTGTTTCCAGAGCTACCATAATATATTCTGCACTTCCATAGGTTTCTACTATCTCATTATAGGTAACTACCCGGGGATCATCTTCTGGAAAAAAATCTTTAATATCGGTAGTCATATTTACCTGCCGGGCAAAATTTCCGGCCAGCAGAGTTAACAAAACTATAACTATTAGTATTAGGACTGGGCGTTTTACTGCAAGATTGGCAAGCTTTTTCAAAGTTTATCAACCTCCGCCTTTTGATTGATGAATCATTGTTCATTTACCCCCAAAAAATTAACAGGAAATCTGAAAGTTGCCTTTCAGAATCTCCTGCGTCTCCCGCATCTCCCGCATCTCCTGCCTGCTTCCCTTCTGCTCTGGAGAATTTTAACAGCAAAATAATAGAATTATGAATCACTGTTCACTCAATACAATAACACAGCACTTTCCTTCTGTCAAATCGATTTTAATTTTTCATGTTTTAGTTTTTCTGCGTTTCTTTGTTATTCTTTGCATTTCTTTGCTAGGTTTATTTACCTAATTTTTCTGGCTTAGCTAAATATCATCAGTCTCAAAATCTCAGCAAATCAAATCCAGCCAGATTTATATTTTCTTTCTGATTCCTAAAATTCTAAGTTCATATTATCAAAATTATCAAAATTATAAAAAAATTATCAAACAATCAAACAAAGGAAAGCTTGAAAATAAAGTGTTAATCTTTAAGCTTTTTCAACTTTGCTGAGGAAAGTTTTCAGGAAATAGAAAATACCGTTGCCAGCAGATAACCGGCGACATTAAGGGAGATTACTATGCAGTCTTGCAGCTGCTGAAGTCAGATTATCAGGCTGTTCTCTCAATAATAAAAATTAATTACATTCGGCTTCCCGAAGAAAAAAGAGCCCGCTGGAAGAAAAAAGAGCCCGCTGTATGAAGCAGCATAAGATTTTAAAACACAGATTTGCCAGAGTTGACCTGGAATAAATTCTTTAGCTCCAGGAATAAAATTTATCCGGATAATATCATAAATATATTCGCGCGGATAATATTATAAATATATTCGCGACAAACAAGATTTTCAAGAAGGATTTTCTTTTTCATTATAGAATAATATTTGATACAGAAGAATAATTGTACAGGACCTGAGTTGATGCATTGCCTGTATTAATAAAGGCCTGCATCAATACTGAACCCTAATACAGGACCTATCTTCAGCTAGCTCTAACTTTAGCTGGCTGCTCACTCAGGCCGCCAACTAACTGCTCAATTCAAGTTAGCTAAAAAATCCTGATTACCAGTAATAATGCAGAAATATATCTAGGCTAAATATATGGCCTAAAGCGTTTTCCTATTTTATCTTAAATTATCTTGAGTTATATTTCTATCGTTCAGGCATTACCTTTTGTCACTATATCCTTTATTATTATCATTTACTGTTATCATTTACTTGATTTATCATTTGCTAAGTCATCCGCTCTATCATTACCCCAAACCGCTCACGATAATTGATTATTTTTCTGCTTCTGTGATTTAAATCATAGTTATAGTCAGCTATTATGTTTATAATTCTAAGTAGATTAATCAATTTACTGGTTTTGGCTGGTCTTATTGGTCAGGCTTACATTAAAATAATCTACAGGAGGTTATCAGATTATGAGCAAAATGTTCTGCTATCAGTGTCAGGAAACCGCCAGGAATTACGGCTGTGACGTGAAGGGAGTCTGCGGTAAAACTGCCGAAGTTTCCAATCTTCAAGATTTATTGGTTTATCTGCTCAAGGGAGTTTCCTTTTATACTGAAAAAATCAAAGAGCTGGATGGAGAGGTTTCCAGTGAAGTGAATGTCTTTATCATGAAAGGCCTCTTTGCCACTGTTACCAATGTTAACTTTGCTGCTGAAGACTTCGAGGACTGGATTGATGATGCCCTGGAACTTAGAGACCGGGTTGCCAGAAAATTTCAGCAGCTTCATCAGCAGAAAAGGGGAGAAGAGTTTACCGGCGAACTGCCGGAAGCGGCCACCTGGAAACCGGTATCACCTCAGGATATTGATAATAAGAGCCAGGAAGTTGGCGTTCTGGAAACCGAAAATGAAGATATCCGCTCTCTGAGAGAATTATTAATATACGGTATTAAGGGTTTTGCGGCTTATGCTGACCATGCCTATATTTTGGGGCACGAGGATGAAGAAATCTATAAATTCATGCAAAAAGGTCTGGCAGCTACTCTTGATGATAGTCTGGATGCCGATGAATTAACCGGCCTGGTTATGGCATGTGGCGACTGTTCAGTTACCACCATGGCTTTACTGGATGAAGCCAATACCTCGGCCTACGGCCATCCCGAACCTACCGAGGTTGATCTGGGAGTTGGCGACCGACCAGGTATTCTGGTCAGCGGCCATGATCTTAAGGATTTCGAGGAGCTGCTGGAGCAGACTGAAGGTGAAGGCATTGATATCTATACCCATGGAGAAATGCTGCCCGCTCAGGGCTATCCTGCCTTTAAAAAGTATGACCATTTTAAAGGAAATTACGGCGGTTCCTGGTGGAAGCAGAAAACCGAATTTGATAAGTTTAACGGCCCAATTCTCATGACAACCAACTGTCTGATGCCGCCCAAAGACAGCTATCAGGATAGGGTCTTTACCACCGGGGTTGTGGGATTTGAAGGTCTTAGCCATATAGACGATAGACCTGCCGGCGGCAACAAGGATTTCTCCCCGGTAATTGAAGCTGCTAAACAGGCCGATCCTCCCGAAGAACTGGAAACCGGAACAGTTATGACAGGTTTTGCTCATAATGCTTTAAGCCAGAGTGCTGAAGATATTCTGGCAGCGATTGAATCCGGCGATCTGAAAAAGTTTGTGGTAATGAGCGGCTGTGACGGCCGGTTCAAGGAAAGAGAATACTTCACTGAAGTAGCAGAAAACCTCCCTGAAGATGCCATAATCTTAACCTCAGGCTGTGCCAAATTCCGCTACAATAAGCTGGATCTCGGCGATATCGGGGGAATACCTCGGGTTGTCGATGCCGGTCAGTGTAACGACTCCTACTCTCTGGTTGTGATTGCCAAAGAGCTGGCTGAGGCTGTCGGGGTAGACGATATCAATGACCTGCCGATTTCCTATGATATTGCCTGGTATGAGCAGAAGGCGGTTTGTGTCCTGCTCGGACTGCTGGCAGTCGGAGTCAAAAATATCAAACTGGGACCCACCGTGCCAGCCTTCCTCTCAGACAATGTCCTCAATGTGCTGGTTGATAAATTTGGCATTGCACCCACCAATGGTGTTCAGGAGGATGTCGCTGAACTGATGAGCTAAGACAAGCTTTGACAAGCTAAGATAAGCTTTAGATAAGCTTTAGATAAGCTTCCTTGTATTAAATTTTCTCGCATTAAGCTTGTTTCTCTGAATTAAGATTCTTGAGTTAAGGAGTTAAGCATTCTTGAGTTAAGGTTTCTCAAGTTATAATTTTAAGTTAAAGTTTCTTGAGTTAAAGCTTCTCAAATAAATGCTTCTTGAGTTAAAACTTCTTGAATTATAGCTTCTTGAATTATAGTTTCTCAAATAAATGCTTCTTGAGTTAAAGCTTCTCAAGTAAATGCTTCTTGAATTAAAGCTCCTTGAATTAAAGCTTCTCAAGTTAAAGCTTTAATTATAATGTAAGTTACAGCCTAAATTTAGCTTTGAGGAAAATTAAAAATCAAAACTGATATTAATAACCCGGTAAAGATAACCTCCCAATCAAAAGAAGCCCCATCCCTGTAGAATCTCTAAGGGTTGGGGCTTCTGCCTTTGTGAAATCAACACTTGACACTTACACCACTGCTGCTATCATGACTACTATTGCTTCTGCTATCATAACTTCTTCTGCTTTTTCTATCACAACTTCTACTGTTTCTGTGAAATAATCTCTGATATTTTAATTATTTTTAAATCAATTTTTAAACCCTTTTGCAAACAAATCGCCATAGATCTTCAAGCCACAACAATAGGTGAAAATATCATGGCAAATTTTCAAGATAAGACGCCATGCCCCTTTAGAACACAACAACAAGGGAAAATATCACAGTGTATTATAAAGGTAACCCGCAATGCTTCTATGAAACACAAGAATGAATGAACATATAACGACATATTTTCAAAGTAAAAAAGTAAGAAACCTGTTTCCTGTATAAAAAATTGTTCCTATTTGCTTTCTATCAGCAGAAAAAGCAGAAGAGAATTTTAATCATCGAAATTGAAGTTTTCAGACACATCACACATACTTTTTCTGCACGTAAAGGAAAATGAACCGAGTAATAATTTCGTAAAAACTAAATTTTGCTGCTTTATGTGCCGGAAACTTATGTGTGTTGTCTCTCAATCTTCGCAATTATCAGAAAAAAATAACCCACATCAATAATCCCCATTAGTAATGTCCATTAGCATTATTTTCAAGATGACCTGCCCTGCTCCTTTTGAGCCAAACATTAAATGAAAATATCACGATATATTTTCAAGATAAACCACCATGCCCCTCTGGGGCACAACAATACATGAAAATAATATGGCGTATTTTCAAGATAAACCGCCATGCCCCGTCGGGGCACAACAATAGATGAAAAATATACCTGCTATTTTTCAAGGTAAACTTTCATGCTCCTTCGGAGCACAACGATAAATGAAAATATCACTACATATTCCCCAGGCAAACCGCCTTGCTCCTCAAGAACACAACAATAACTGCCGGAGATCCGGAAATTGAGAAAAATATCGCAGAAAATATATTCAGGAAATTTTCCACAGTAATTTCAGAGCTCTCCCGATCTAACCTACGCAAGGTCCAAGATCTGGTGCCCCGGACCTGAATCTGGATGTTATATCAGAACTACACCAATCTGCCCGCTTATCCGGTTAACGATTTAAATATTCCCGGGGAACGCGGCTGCTGATGCCGCAGGTTATCTCATAATTGATGGTATCGGTCAGCTCAGCTATCTCCGTGGCGGTTATCTCTTCCTCACCCTGGCTGCCGATAATCACAGCTTCACTGCCGACTTCCACCCCGGGCACCCCGCTGACATCTACCATGATCATATCCATGCAGACCCTGCCCCGGATGGGACAGCGCCGACCTCCCACCAGCACCTCACCCCGGTTTGAGAGCAGCCGGGGATAGCCATCAGCATACCCCAAAGGCAGCGTGGCAATCAGCTCCTCGCCCTCAGTTACATAGGTCGCGCCATAACTGATTGCGGTGCCGGGAGGAACCCGCTTGAGATAGGTTATACCGGCTTTTAAACTCATCACCGGTTTCAATTTAAAATCCAGATCAACCTCCCGAGAGGGCGGCAGTCCATAAAGCATAATCCCCGGTCTGACAATATCCAGAGCCAGTTCCGGCAGGTCAATTATTGTGGCACTGTTGGCAACCTGCAGTTGGGGTAGTCCAGCATTTCTTCCAGACTTTTTCCTGCCGGACTTATTCCCTCCGGACATTTCCTTTCCTGACATTTCTCTGCCTGACTTTTCCTTTCTGGGCTTTTCCTTACCGGACTTTCCCCTGCTGGACTTCTCCTTCAGCAACTCAACAGCCCGCTGCATCCGCTGCCACTGCTTTCTGGTATAGGATTTATCTGCTTCATCGGCGGTGCTGAAATGAGTCATCAAGCTTTCAACTCTTAAATTATCCTGTTCCTCTATCAGCCCTAGAAAAGCTGGAACCTCCTCCGGCTCGATTCCCAGCCGTCCCATCCCGGTGTCAATCTTGACCACTACAGGAAATTTCCCGGTATTCTGTCTCGATTTATCCTGCAGAGCTCCAGTTTTAGCTGGCTGCCGCTGTTGCCATTTTCCCTCCCTTACCAGCCGGGAGATTTCCCTGACCGAATCAACCCGGCAGAGGGTGGGAATCAGGTCATACTTAACCAGCAGCTCAGTCTGATCGGCCAGTGTCTCTCCAAAAACCTGAATCGGCACTTCAAAACCGGCGGCTCTGAGTTCGGCCCCTTCTTCTGGCAGAGCCACCGCCAGCCTTTCTGCCCCTGCTTCCAGAGCAGCCTGGCTCACCTCCAGAGCCCCGTGACCGTAAGCATCAGCTTTCACCACCGCCATGATCTGGCTTTTATCTCCAACCTGCCTGCGGATGCTGTGAATTTGATAGCGAATATTATCCAGATTTATCTCGGCTCGAACCGGCCTGGAAATCTTACCCATTAAATTACCTCCCTTAAATCCCGACATGTTCTTTCATAGAGCTCTTGACATTACTTAAATCCCATTGCCTCTCATTAGCTCTCGACAGGCTTTTTCAAAATTCCTTTAACACTACCCGACTCTCTCAACCCTGTTGCCCCCAGACCTTTGACGCTGCCCTATTCTCTTTACCCTGTTTTCTCCAGACCTTTGACACTGACCCACTCTTTCAACTCTGTTTCCCCCAGGTTTTTGACACTGCCCGACTCTTACAATCCTGTTTTCCCTAATCCTTTGACAATGCCAAACTCTCTCAATCTTGTTTTCTTTCAAGTCTTTAACATTGCCCGGCTCTCAATTCAGTCTCCCTGGAATTTGACAATACCAAACTCTCTCAACTCAGTTTTCCCCGGAACTTGACATTACCCAGCGCTCAACCCTGCTCTTCCTCCAGCTCACCGCGGAGCTTTTTCACCACAAAGGTGGCCACATCCTCACCCTGGGTTCCCCGACCAAAACCAGCATCAAGCCCGGATTCCCGGGCAATCTCATCGGTCACCTGAGTGCCGCCACCGATCAACAGCACCTGATCCCTGATACCCCTCTCAATACAGAGATCATGAAGTTTTTTCATATTCTGTCGGTGAACCTCATTATGAGTAATGATAGTGCTGATCATGATGACATCGGCATTGGTTTCGATGGCCGCATCAATAACCTTATTGATCGGCACCGAAGTTCCCAGATAGGTGGTGTCAATCCCGTATTTTTCAATACCGCCGTGCTTGATATCAATAATTTCTCTTAAACCAACGGAATGCTCATCCTCACCTACAGTGGCAGCCACCACCTGCAGGGGATTTTCTTCGACATATTCCCGAATCTCATCATCAGGGAGAGGTTCCTCCTTCTCCGGTATCTCCAGTTCATCAATATCAACAGCAAACTCCACCCGGCCCTTAACTTCAATCAGGGTGCCTTCAGCCGGATGCATGACCTCCCGGTGAATGACTTCAGCATTGGCCAGCCCCATCTTGCCGGCAATCTCCAGAGCAGCAACTTCAGCGACATCCTTTTCCGCAGCCAGAAAAAGTGTTACATTAACCCAGCCGTCTCCGCTCCATTCCACCTCGGGTTTGAGGAGATTGCCCTTACGGTAAGGCCGGCTCTCTTCCAGCCTGCTTCTGACATTATCCTCGGGATCCAGCTCATCAATATAGTCAATTAACTCCGGATTTTCCAGGGAACAGCCTCCAATCAGATCACAGCCATTCTCTACCCCATCAGGCAGATTATTATAACCGAAATGATGACAGACCGGTGCCAGATAATCATCATCCCGCGGCACGATGCTGCTAGCAGCCACCCCGCCGTCCAGCTTGCGCACAATTCCATCATCATTGCGCTGAGGATAATGGCCGGAATCCACAAAGAAACCCTGGGAAACAGCCTTGAAATAACCGCCGGTTTCCAGAATCTCTTCCAGGAAGAGCACAGCCCTCTCCTTAAGCTCCCGGGCATTATCCCTGAGCTCGCTGTCTTCAGCATTAAGCTGCACCAGATCCTTCAGCCCGTCCAGCCCGGCAAAGGCCTGTTTGGCAGTATCAACAGCAGCGATATTGTAATAGTGCCAGGGCACATTCCTTCCCTCATCGGGAGTGATGGTGCTCTGGATATCGGCTGAAGTCAGAGCCGATATCAAAAGATTTAAAGTGTGGGTTACGGTAGCTTCTCTCACCGAAGATTCCATGTACTTTGTGTTCTGCTGAGCCCGAAATCTAAAACCCTGAAAAAGCTCCCGGAGAGCAATGGCATAGGGCAGATTGAGCTTCAAATCAGGGGCCGGCGGTGCTGCCGGCGGCACGGTGGAAAGGGCAATATTCTCCTTCGGCATGCCCGCTTTCAGGGAAAACATGGAATTGATAGCATGCTGGACAAAAAGCTCCGGCATGACATTCCAGGCTTTCCGCGCCGTAGCATTGGCATTATGGGCCCCGTCTATCTGCAGCATATCGACTGAAGCCATCACTTTTTTGGCCACCGCCGCATCCACAAAGGAGCGGTACATATTGACATTGCGGTAGAGCACATTATATTGCGGGTCCTGATGGGCGCCATTAACCCCCTCTTCTGCAAAGAGAACAGCAATTTCCGGCCCTGCAACCCCGCTGACATAGGAATGGAAATTAATCGGCCTGCCCACCTCATCTTCAATATAATCCAGAGCTTTGCGGGTCGCCCGGATCTGCTTTCTGGTAATGGGAATTCCCCCCACACCCTCGGGAGTCCCCTCGATCAGGCCGTCAAAATGGCTCTGCCCGGCAGTGCGAATAACCATCATGTGATCAGCACCATGCCAGGCTGCCATCCGCATCCGGCGGATGTCATCTTCAAAACGCCCGGAAGCAATCTCGGTGGTAATCACCGGCTCCGGCTGAGGATCAATCCCGTTAAAACTGCGGGCTGCCGGCAGAGGTATACTGCGCTTAAGCTCTTTACTCATATCATCGTAAACAAAATCTTCCAGTTCAAGCCTATCCACCGGTTTCCGCCAGGTCCAGCCCCGCCTCCGCGGTCGATAGTTCTCCAGATCCTCAAGCAGTTCTTCTATATCAAGTTTTTCTTCCGGTTTTAAATCCATCAGGCTTCACCTCTTTCAAAGAGTCCCCGGAGATAGCCGATATCAAACTGCCCCTCTTTAAGGGCCAGCCCGGCTTCTTTAATCTCCAGCTCCTCCTTTTCAGCAATTTTCAACACCACATGTCCGGCTCCCTTGCCCAGCAGCTCAGCTTCCTGAACTTTTTTGACAATCGCCTTGGCATCCAGACTGTTAAACCCCATCCGCAGCAGCACAGACCGCTCGATGGAGGGCGAGGTGTGCGTCCGGGCCTCTGCAATCAGCGGCTCCACCACCTGCTCGGTCAGTTCCCAGAATCTCTCGTAAAGTTCCTGATCCGAAAGTTCAGCCAGGTGCTGCCGGCGTTCAGCAAAATCATCCTCTCTTTTAGGTGACATCAAATCACTCCTTCAGCTTTCCACTTTTGCTTATCATCTATCTTTGGTTAGGCAAGTTTTAACTTTTTTTATTCAGGTCATTTCGGTCATTCAGGTTATTCAGATCATTCCAGTCATCCGGGACATTCAGGTTATTCAGGTTATTCAGGTCATCCAGGCCATTAAATCATTCATAACATTAAATCATTCAGACCACTTCTTCAGCTTTCAACTTCTTCTGCCAGCTTATTTTGTTAGCCTGGCCAGATTGACCAGGCTCACCAGGTATCGTGCCTATTCATATAATTTTTCAGAGGCTTTTCAGATTTCTGCTTTCAGTTTTATCACATTCTCGATTAAGCCAGATTTTATCCTGACTTATCCAATCCCAACTTAACTTTTCCCTTTTTACTATTATATACTATTAACCGGTACTATTAACCGGACTGGGAAATAACTGGACTGGGAAAATCCCAATAAAAATTCCCTCATATATTTTCTTTCCCGCTATCTCACAAAAAAGCGTCTGCTTTTACTCAAAAAAATCAGATCTAAAAAAT
>SLJX01000027.1 GCA_007134885.1 Halanaerobiaceae bacterium | reverse complement strand
CAGAAATAATCCGGCTATCATTAACCCTAAACCCAGAATATAACTGCCAATAAAAACAAGGCCTAAACCCAGCAATAATCCCAGAACACCAATAATCTGGTAAATCATAAACTCAGCCTCCATTAGTTTCACATGTTTATCCCGCCCGGTTAATTTATCAAAAAATCATCCATAAATTTCATCTACTCGGGCCTTTAACCAGTCAGGATTATATTTATCTGCAACCTCTTTGCCTTTTTTATTGCTGTAAACTTTATGACTCTGCAGATCGACCAGAATTAACCTCAAATCACACCAGCCCTTAAGTCCCAGCCAGTAAGATTTAGAAAACTTAAAATTTCTGACAAAGGCAGCCTGCTCTCCTGAAACTCCCTGATCCACAGCTATTACATAGGTCAGATAGGTTTGATGATGCTGATTGTCAATTTCAATCAACTCTTCAACACAATCCTGAAAAAACTCTCTGGTTAAATTGCTGCCATCAAAAACAGTCTGCAGTTCAACCAGACAGTGTTCATAATCTTTGTAAGAATATATTTTCAGCGATTGATGAGCAATATATTTTTCGTTTTTCACTTCACAAAAAGCATATAAATCAAATTGCTGACCGAGAATTTCTTTATTTTTTTTCATATCAAAATGCGCCAGATATAATTCTCGCAGAAGATTTAAATACTCCCCGGTCTTCATAGCATTCAGCCCCAGTTCCAGATTTTCCAGCTATTTTTGGCATTTTAAAATAATAATTCATTTTAATTATATAAAAATTTACCAGTGACTGCAAGGAGAGAAAATCCCGATATATTTACTTATAATACTGTTTTTTTCTTTTATAGGACTCATAAGAAGATCGCATGAAATGACAATAGACCCTTGATTTCTCCTGTGATTCTATCCTATAATACTAAAAGAAAAATTAATTATTTGCCAGCCTAAAAAATAATTTACTGGTTCAAAAAACCGGCTTAGACCGGCTTAAAAAAAGAAAATATATGGGAGGTTGAATTTACCCCCAAAGGATTGAGGCCCGAATAAAAGTCGGGCTGCCTGCCCGGGGGAGAACTGTTATGGGATATCAGGCCCAGGATATGTTTTTTCAGGAGATTCCTGAAATAGTTAAAAACTCTTTTTACTTTGAGCAAATTGAGGAGAGTTCTCTCAGAAAGCATGTGGAGACTGTGGAAGAACAAAACATTTTGAGAGAAAAGCTGGCAGAAAAAAACCTGGTAGCCTTTATTGCCAATGATTCCATCCTTCCCCGGGAAAGCGGTATTTCTCACAGTCCCATGGATTCCCGGGAAGCTGTTCCCTTTTCTTCCCCCTCAAGGGAAGAGGTTGAATTTAAGCTTCCCTATTCCGGTAAAATCACCGGTCTGGGAATTAGAGAAGGAATAACTTTGATAGTAGGGGGAGGTTATCACGGAAAATCAACCCTGCTGGTTGTAGGAGGTGCAGGAGATTATTTTGATGTTGCCGACCAGGTCATTATGATGGATGAGTACCGGCCCCGTTCCGCCACTGCTGAAGCAGCAATAAATAGATTGAGAAGCTTAAAAATCAAATAGTTCTCTGGCATTTTCTCCGGCAATTCGTGATATTTCAGCCTGAGAAAGTTCAGCTTCCTTCATCTCTTCCAGATATTTGCCTGGAGAGATGAGGGGAAAATCACTTCCCAGCAGCACCTTATTGAGCAAATCTACTGATTTCGCCGCCTGATAAATCTTTCTATCATATAGAAAAGGGCTGGCTGCAGTGTCATAATAAACATTTTTTAAGCTTTCTCTCATTTCCGGCATTAGTTCGTAAAAAAACAGACCACCGCCCCAGTGAGAGAAAATAAAGTGATTATCAGGAAAGTTTTCTGCCAGAGTAGCCCCGCATTCAATGGAATCACAGGTCTTGCCGGGATACTCATGACCCACCGGTTCATTCAGATGCACCATCAGGGGAACAGCAAATTCCCGGCAGATCTCAGCAATTTCCTCGAGTTGAGAACGGCTCTTCAGGTCAAAACCCTGACCTTCAGGAAACAGTTCTCCCACGCCCACCAGACCGGCCTCCAGACAGCGCCTGACTTCTGCTGCTGCCCCCTCTGCCAGAGGATTTACTACTGCCATACCAGCCAGTCTTTCGGGATATTTTTCAACCGAGGCCAGAGTATAATCATTAACGAACCGGCAGTTATCCTGATTTTGAAAAGCAAAGCCAAAGACCACGGCTCTGTCAACTCCCCTTTTATCCATCTCAGCCACCACCTCATCGGCGGTAGCAAATTTATTTTTGGGATTACTGGACAGCAGGTCAAAATAGGGTTCATCTTTGCGATATTTCTTTTCCCGGGAAATAATTTCACCGGGTGTAATATGAATATGGACATCTATTATTTCATATTCTCTCCCTGTTTTTTCAGCCCTATTCTCACAACTCAATATCCTCTTCCTCCTTTATAATATGCTTCACTCCTCCTGCCAGACTGACTGCTCCAGGGTGGCAGTATGAGTTCTAAAGGTATTATCCACAACCGAGCGAATTTCCACCGTCAGATACTGGGAATATAACCGGGGCATAACATAGGCTATCAAACCTTCCCCCCGGGGCAGCATCCTCAGGGCATCCCTATCAATCAACTGTTCTTCGCTGATTAAAAATTCATAATCAGTAACTCTGTTGTAAATCCGCCCTTCAGATATATCGACAACCTCACTGACATAAAGATTAACTCTCAAATCAGCTGTGTCAATATCAAAACCCCGCTCAGCCTTAATTGCCACCAGAGTAAAATATTCTGAGAACTCGATTAGTTCCTGGAAGGAAAGTTCTGAACCGCTGAACTGTTCCAGTCTTTCTATCTGTTCTCCGGTATACCTGTTTTCTCTCAGCTGATAATCCAGCCGATTGGTAAGAAAAAGACTGAAATTATCCCTCTCCTCTTCTGGAATCAATTCAGTCAGGCTTGTTTCATCCAGAACAAAAATATCACCGGTAAGCTGGGCTCTTTCATCCTCCCAGTCATATATCTCCTCCGTATTTTCAGTCCCAGAAACGGGAAAGACTAAAGTCATCAAAAATGCCAGAATAACAACAAGACATAACATAATCTTAAAATTAGATTTCCAGATTTTAACCATGACAAAAACTCCTTTTTATTGGTTTATAGCAGGATTAAGATGAAATCATCACTTTTCCAGAGCTCTTTTAATCAGCTCATTCAGTGAAGGATGGGCCAGGGGAAGGTCCTCAATTTTTTTCAAAGAAATTTTTTCTCTCACTACCAGAGTCAGCAGGGCATGGAGTTCGCCGGCACTTTCGCCAATTGCATGGGCACCAAGCAGTATATTATCTTTCTCGGAGATTATCAACTTAATTTTTCCCTCACCGCTGCCCAGTGTTAAAGCCCGCAGATTTTCTGTGAATTCAGCCCTTTTAATGCTGATATTACTGTTATTATCATCTACATCCACTTCCCGGAGCCCTATACCGGTAACCTGAGGGGAAGTAAAAAATACATAGGGGAGATTTTGATAATCAACTTTACAGTTTTCTCTGACAGCAGACCGGGCAGCTGCTTTCCCTTCCATGATAGCAGCATTTGCTGAGGCAATACCACCAATTACATCACCTACAGCGTATATATTTTCTACCGAGGTAGAGAAACTGGAATCAACCTCTATAAATCCCTCTTCAGTTCTGGCAAGGCCAAGGTTCTCAGCTCCGGGAGGAAGCACTGCCTCAGCGCCACCGGTTAAGAGTAAGGTTTCAGTCTCAACCTCAAAAAAAGCCCCATTATCAATATTATAACAGTTAAGCTGAAGTCTGGATCCATTACCATTCTTTTTGTCTTCTTTTTTAAAACAATTGAAACTTTCAATGGTGCTGGATGTTTTAATCTTTATGCCCTTGAGCGCCAGTTTTTCTTCCAGCAGTCCGGCTATCTCAGAATCACAGCCAGGTAGCAGGCGGTTCTCCTGCTCCAGCAAAAAAACCTCAGAACCGAGCTGCTGAAAAAGACAGGCAAATTCACAGCCTTCAACATCTCCTCCCAGAATTACAATTTTCTTTGTATCCAGCCAGTTTCCTGCCATAATCTCCCGATAGGTAATGATTCCTTTAGCGGGATCTGCAGGAAAATCCAGAGGAGATACCGGTCTGTTTCCGGTAGCCAGAATAATTCTTTCTGCTGAAATAACTTCCTTTTTCTCCTCTTTTCTGGAGATAACTTCAATTTTGTTTTTATCAATCAGCCCGGCTTTACCTGAATAAACAGCAACCCCGGCTTCCTGCAGCTTAATATTCCAGCCGGTCCTGGCTGTCTCCCTTCTCAGGTTTATAATTCCCGGTATCTCCTCCAGATTATCAGTATTATCATCCCGGGCCAGATCCAGCAGCACCTTGGAAATAAAATAACCCTGATTAATTGCTATACCTCCTGGTGTTCTCTTTTCAATCAGGGCAGCAGAGAAACCCTTTCTGCTAAGTTCCAGCGCAGAGGAAAGCCCCCCCGGACCACCGCCAATAACAGCTGCATCATATTTCATTGATATATCACCTCTATTGCCTCTATTCCCCTTTTCTTATCAAATCAAGCATCAACAGGATTTTTTAAAGCACAGGGTACCAGAGTGGTACATTTGCCGCAAACATCAGCATTTTCTGACTTGAAAAAATCCACATTTTTAAGACAGATCTGATAGCATTTTTCTTTGTCCAGTCCTGCCGCAGTCAGTGCCCCAAATACGCAGCGTTCCAGGCAGCGATTGCATTTCTCTCCGGCCCTGTTCAGACAGTACTCCTGATCCGGTCTGGTGTCTCTGGTAATCTCCAGATCGGTTATCAGACTGCCTATCCGACCGGCACTGCCCCTGTCTGTAATTAACATTTGATGATTGCCAAATCTTCCCAGGCCGGCTATATAGGCAGCATGTTTATGGGACCAGAAACTGATCAATTTTTCCCGGGAAAAATTGTGGGTAGCTGCAGCAAAATCAGCTTTACCTCCCATTTTCTCAAGCTCCTGCTTCAGCCTGGAATTAATCCTGGCAATCAGCTGATTTGTTTCCAGATAAGCTCGAAACCAGGGCAGTGAAGCCCTGCGGCTCTCCGAGTTGGAATTTGCTATAGCCGGAATGAAGGGCAGAAAATAACAGATAACAGATCGGGCTCCGGGAAGCATATCCTCCGGCAGCTGATGTTCCGGTCCCACAGCCTGTTTGAGCTCAGCAAAGAGCTCATCTTTTGCAGCTGCAACTGCAACCAGCGGCTCTCTCCACTGAGAAGCTACTCCGCAGTTTTGGGAAAATTCATTTATCTCCTGCTCTATCCAGAGCTGTAAATCCTTCTGCAATCTTAGCATTATTGGCTCCTTTCCAGCTAATATTTAATCAACTGCTTCACTTAATCAACTGCTTCACTGTTATCCTGATTAACTTTCACATTTTTAAGTTTCAGACTAATCAGCAGGGCAAGCCCGGCCAGCAGCAAAATCATCGCAAAACCCTGCTGATAGCCCTGAAGAGTATAGGCTCTACTCCCCCCCAGCATCTCACCTTCCCAGGTAGCATCAAGCCTCCAGCCAATTAAAAAATTAAATATTATGGTACCCAGAAAGGGAGAAAGATTTATAAAACCGGTAGCACTTCCCTTAAAATCAGGGAATAGAACTTTAATATTGGTAAAGGTGGTAACAATAAATGTACCCGAAAAACCAAGAATGAAGAGCAAAACCAGCAGCTGCCAGAGAGGCAGTACCGCTCTGAAAATTACCAGGATATAAAACCAGATTAATAGATTAATCAGAACAGCAATCCTGATCATCCTGATCCTGCTGCCCAGCTTCTTTTCAAACCAGCCCAGCAGAGCTGAACCTGCAACCATCCCAAAAGTTATAACCATTACGAAGTTTGCAGCCAGATCCCGGGATATCCTGAAAACATGGGTTAAATAGGGGACCAGCCAGAGCCCGGAAAGACTCATCTGGCTGCCAAAAACAATAAAAGCTACAAAAAAATAGCCCCAGAACTGCCTGCTGGTAACCAGGACGCTCATCCCCTGTAAAATTTCCCGCAAACTTCTGCTGTCATTTTCAGCCCCATAATCAACTTCCAGGCCAACCTCTGCAGGGTTATCCCGGACAAAAAACCAGATCAGTCCGGCAATTATCAGCGAGATTACGGCAAATAAATTCAAGGAAAGCCGCCAGTCCAGCAGATTCAACAGCAGAGAAAGAGGGGTGGCTGCCAGCAGAGCGCCTGAAGTCCCGATTAAAGAAGTCCATCCCAGCAGTCTGGTAAAGGACTCCGGAGGAAACCAGTTCGCTATTACTCTTAATATTGAAACAAAAAAGGTTGCCGAACCAACCCCAATTAAAAGTCGACCGGTATAGGCCAGTGCCGGCCCGGCGGCCAGAGCAAAAATGAAGGCCCCGGAAGCAATAAAAAGCATACCGGTAAAGGTGATCCTGCGAACTCCGTATTTATCGGTTATAATACCCACCGGAATCTGCAAAAAACCATAGGCATAAAAATACAGGGAAGAAAGGGTTCCCAGCTGGGTAGCTGATAAATCCAGATCACTGGCCAGCAAGTTGGACAGCACCCCGATGGAAAAGCGGTGAAAAAAAGCAATTAAGAAAGAAAAACAGAGGATCAAATATATTTTCCAGCGATAACTTTCTAATTTAGTTGAAATTGTCCTATCCTCCTGATCACCTTTTTAAAAATTTTTAGCACTAATCAAAATAATATCAGCTGGTCTGATGTTGCACCTGCTGCAGAATATTATATCACTATCCAGTAAATTCTGCCAGTTTTACTTAAACTCCTCACCGCTGGAGGTAAGCGCCAGTTTGCCGTGATGTACACCCTTCAGGCTTAAAAGTTTTCTGGTAACCTCCTGTAATTCACTGGCTTTACCTTTGACCACAATTACCTCCAGACAAAAATCATGATTTAAGTGGACATGAAGGTTGGACTCAAAAAGATGATGATAGTCATGCTGAAGATGGAGCATCTTCTCGGTCAGTTCCCTCTGATGATGATCAAATACCAGAGTCAAAGAGCCCACAACCTCTTCCTCACTATCCTGCCATTTCTTCTCAACCAGCTTATCTCTGATCAAATCCCTGATGGCTTCGGAGCGATTATTGTAGGTATCGCCAATTAAATCATCATATTTCTTTAGCAGTTTTTCATCGATTGAAACCCCGAAACGAACAAGATCTGACATAAATAATAACCACCCTTCTCATTAGTTCGCATTTTTCAGAAATTCCAGAGCAGCCTGCAGTTGATTATCCCGGCCTGCCCTTACCTCCTCCAGTTTTAATCTCACTTTTCGATCCGGCAGGGTTGTTTTGTTTTCTACAACCTGATAGTTTTCATCCCTGAGTTCCTGAAGACCAAATCCCAGCTGGTATCGACCACAGGGCAGATCGGTATATTCCGTTAAACCCTGTCCGGAAAAGATCAATTTCGATCCTATAACCTTGCCCAGTTCATGGGTCAAAACCATTCTGACAAATATATCACCGGCACTAAAAGTAGCAGAATTGGCCAGCACCACCACCGGAACCTCCCTGAGAAAACTTTTTTCAGAGGGAGAAATCTTCCAGTGCCAGTATCCACTGTATCCTTCTCCCGCCGGTCTGGAACTTCTTCTTCCCCCAATAATATCTTCCAGAACTCTTTTAGGATGAAACCTTAAAAATTTTTCACTGTAGCGATAGCGATAGTGCCCGACAACTTTTGGCTCCTCAATTAAGTACTGCAAGAGGCTGCGAAAACTTTCGTTGCCTCCCATATTATATCTGAGATCCAGAATTACACCTTTGACTTCATCCTTTTCCTTAAGTTCATCCAGCCATCTCTCAATCCTGTCCTGCATCTCAGCAGGATGGATTCGAAAATCATTTATCCTCATGATTCCAGCTGCAAACTTTTTATCAAAGGAAAATTCAAGAGATTCGTCACTGCTGGAGGGCGCCTGATTTAGTTTTATAATCGATTCCCGAGTAATATTGGTCTGAGAATCAGGCTCCTGCCAGAGAACCGTCCTTTTTCTCTCATTATCCCTGACAGTCAAAATCAGCTTCCCGGGAAGCTCTCCTCGCTCCAGCTGATACTGGGAATAATAATGTTCTTTGATAAGTACCCGGTCTCTGGCCTGGGCAGTATTACCACCACTCCCCCAGGTTTTGACAGTATCATCAATCAGGTCGACAAAGTCCAGACCGTTAAACTCCAATAATTCCTTGCCTGCCAGGTTAAGCTCTTCCGGAGCAGATATTATTATGGGTCTGCCTTCTATCCATCTGATATCCAGCATGTTTTCATAATTATGGCTGCGAAATAATTCTGTCTGGTGCTCATCCACCGGTCTGAATCTTAAATGTCCATCCTGAAGGTTATGAACAAAGTTCCCCAGAATCTTGAATTCCTCTACGGCAGTTATTTCTTCAGTAAGTTCTCTGCCAGCCTGTAAATATTTCTGCTCAAAATCAAAACCCAGGTGTTCTTCTTTAAAGTTCAGGTTGAGATAACCATCCTTAATTTCCTGATAAATATAATCCAGGGTCCTATTGCTTTCTTCTCTATCTCCTGCATAAACCTCGGTTCCAGCATCTCCAATCCCGATAAATACCGAGACTGCTATGAACACAATTAATAGCACTGCCAGAGCTGAGTTATTATTCCTGTTGATCCTGCTTTTTATATTGATTTTCATGGAATTCCCTCTTTAAGGTTTTGGTCAGCAAGGTATTAGTCAACGGCTATAGACTTGCCTGCCTGATTCTTAAATGACTTAATCTCTCATTTAATCTGTCATTTTATCTGAATATAATTGTAACATATTATCTTAAAAAAGAAAAAACCCTGTCTATCCTGAAAAATAGACAGGGATGCTTTTCTCTTTAAAACTTAAATCACTTATAAATCACTTATATTTACTGCTAGCCGACAATATTTATTTCAGGCTGCTCCAGATTATAGACTGCCAGTTCCTGAGAGACCTCATCTTCCAGGCCAAAATCATCACCTGGATCATCCAGTTCTTCAAATTCATCTTCATCAGGAACTCCACAGGCTGCTGCAGCAAAAACTACCAGGGTCAATACCAGAACCAGGGCCATAACCTTATGGCTTTCTCTTAACTTTTTCATTATTCCAACCTCCCAAAAATTTTAATAAAAAATCTCAAAAATTATTCACTATCTTTATTCTAAAACCAAATTTTGATAATGATGTGAGAATTTAATAATAAGTTCTTTATTTTGCAGCATTTTGCAGCTCACTATTTAAAAGTCATCATCAAGATCGAGATCCAGTTCAGGTTCTTCGCCATTGACAAATTCAATAAATTCTTCAGTGACATCTTCTGCTCCACTAAGAACAGCCCTATCTGACAAAATTAAATCATACCCTTCTTCCTCTCTAAAGGCTTCCAGATCAGGCTCTATAACTTCCAGCAGTCCCTGCTCAGCTCTCTGTTCGATCATAGAAGCCTGCTGCTGAAACTGCTGCTGGATCTGCATCATTTCTTCTTCATCCTCTTCAGGATCCAGGTCCCCAATCTGTTCTTCAAATTCCTGCTGCAGGCTCATCATCTCTTCCTGCAGTTCCGCTTGATATTCTAGGGCCCCGGAATGATGCTGAACAACCTCCTGCAGGTTAATCTTTCCGGCAGTAAAACCATCCTGAGCTCTAACTGCAGTTGAGGCTCCCAAAATGAGAACAAGACTTAAAAATAATACCATTAATTTGCTTATTCTTTTTAACAAAATTTTCCCTCCTTAATTATCTTCCAGCAAACTTAAGTTAGAGCATGTTATTTTCTTACATCAATAAAATTATACAAACCAGTTTTGATAAAACTATGATAAGCAGATTAAGATTTCAAGAAGTTAAGCAGATCAACCTCTTTCTGTCTTCAGATCAGGGATATGCCTGATTATTATTAAGAGAGATGCTGCCAAAAGAAAAATATAAAATTCTATACTGGATTTCCCCAGTAAAATTGCAGCAGCAGGGGTTATCAAAAAAGCAATCACCGAACTCAGGGTAATTTTTCTAAAAATCAAGTAGAAAATTATCCAGTTAACAACGAACAGTAAAATAATCCAGACATCAATTATAAGTAAAGTTCCTGAAAAGACAGCTATGCTTTTTCCGCCTTTGAAATCCAGATAAACAGGAAACATGTGGCCGACTACTGCCAGCAGAGCAGCCAGCAGGGATAGATATTGAGCATGACCCAACAATATAGGGAGACCGGCAGCCAGACTCCCCTTACCAACATCCATAATCAGAGTTAAGACAGCAGCTTTTTTCCCCAGCACTCTCAAAACATTATAGGTACCCATATTGCCACTGCCAGCTTCTCTTATATCAATTCCGGCCAATTTGTAGGTAATCAGCCAGGCTGAAGGAATACTTCCCAGTAAATATCCTATAAGAAGCAAAAAAAATGCATCCATTTGTTTAAAACCCCTTTCTCTTTGCCTTTCTCTTCGCAGTGCTGAATTAATAATAACAAAAACCAGGCTGTTCTGTCACAAAAATATTATATTTATTTTGCTTTTGCTATTTATTTATTTTGTGATTT
>SLJX01000125.1 GCA_007134885.1 Halanaerobiaceae bacterium | reverse complement strand
GTTTTTGGCTTCTCTTTTTTATTTTCCAAAGAAGCTCTGGAATTTCTAGATCCCTTCCAGCTTTTAGGCTTTCGCTTTTTGCTGGCAGCCGCTTTTATGACTCTGTTGAAATTTGCCGGGTTGATAAATACAAACATTATCGGCAAACCACTGCTGCCGCTGCTGCTGGTATCTTTGCTTCAGCCTGGAATTTATTTTCCCTTTGAAGTGCTGGGAATTCAGCTGACCACCTCTTCTCAGGCCGGCCTGATGATATCTTTAATACCTGTTAGTGTGGCAGTACTGGCGGCTATATTTCTGAAAGAAAAGCCCGGCAGAATCCAGCTGATCTTTATTATTCTCTCTGTTATTGGAGTGGGGATAGTGGTTTCCTTCCAGGGGGAGCTGGCAGCTGCTGAATCCCATTATCTGGGAATTGTTTTCCTGCTGGGGGCAGTGCTGGCTGCCGGATTTTACAACATAGTATCCCGCTATATTTCGGTAAGCTTTACCCCGGTGGAGATCACCTTTGCTATGTGCTATTTCGGAGCCCTGCAGTTTAATATAATTGGCTATATCAGCCATGAAGGGCCAATGGGGGAATACCTGGGTGTTATTTTTAATCCTGAAACGCTGATGGCAGTAGTATATCTGGGAATTCTCTCTTCGGTGCTGGCTTTTTTCATGATGAATTACTCTCTGTCGAAATTACCGGCATCCCAGGCAGCTATTTTTGCCAATTTAACCACGGTGGTGGCTATTGCCGCCGGGGTATTGATCAGGAATGAACCCTTTTATCCCCTGCAGGGCTTGGGAGCAGCCCTGATTATTCTTGGTGTCTGGGGTACTAATTATTTTGGCATAAAGAAGAAGTACGAAAGCAGAATTTCAGAAAAAGCCAGAGAAAGCGAGGTATAACCGGTGAAAAAAGTCATGATTAGAGGGATTACCGGCAGAATGGGCCGGGAAACTGCCAGAACAGTACTTAAAATGAAGGGTTTTCAGCTGATCGCAGGCCTCTCCAAGAGAAAAAGAAAGAAAACCCTGGCTGAAATACTGCAGGATTCTGAGGTCCCTGAACTTGAGATTGGGGTTAAACTGGAAAGCGAAATAGAGTCCAGGAAACCTGATATTATGATAGATTTTACCGGACCTGAGGGTCTGCTGCCAGCTCTGGAAAAGGCTTTAAAGTATAAAATTGATTTGATTGTTGGCAGCACCGGTTTAACTCCGGAGGAAAAGTCCCGGCTGGAAGAGCTGAGCCGGGAGACTGGTCGGAATGTTTTTCTGATTCCAAATTTTGCCCTGGGGGCGGTACTGCTGATGAAATTTGCCCGGGAGGCCAGCCGATTTTTCCCCCGGGCTGAAATTATCGAGAGCCACAGCGAGGAGAAGGCTGATGCTCCTTCCGGAACCTCACTGGCAACCGCGGAAGGAATGGAGGGAGCAAGACCCAATCCCGGAGAAGACGAGATCAGTTTCTCCCTGCCGGGAGTGCGGGGTGGAAACAAAGAAGGGGTTAATATTCATTCCATCAGGCTGCCCGGAATTGTGGCCCGTCAGGAAGTTGTCTTTGGGGGAGAAGGGCAGACCCTGACTCTGACTCACAATTCACTTTCCCGGAAATCTTTTATGCCGGGTGTTAAACTGGCCCTGGAAAAAATAAGGGGAAAAAGAGGTTTTGTTTATGGCCTGGAAGAATTACTGTAGTAAGAACAATAACAGATCCTTAAATTATATAATATCTGGATAAATAGCTGCCAGGGATTAAAAAATTGAGTTTTTTAATTACAAAAGTTTACGATAGTCAGGTATTTAATTGCGGGACTGGCCAGCAATAAGATATATTTGCAAAATTAGCAGGCAAAGAACCAGCCAACAGGTTATGAGATTTCAGGAAGTTATAGAGATGAGGTGAAGGATTATGGGAATTAATTTAGCTGTTCTGGGAGCAACCGGACTGGTAGGAAGAGAAATTATCAAGCTGCTGGAAGAAAGGAACTTTCCTGTTGATAATCTATCTGCCTATGCCAGCGCCAGGTCCCAGGGAGAAAGAATAGCATTTAAGAACAAGCAAATTACAGTTGAAGAGCTGGACACCAAAAGAATTGCTGACTGCGAGATCTATCTTTCCAGCCTGCCGGGCAGTGTCAGCAAGGTGATACTTCCGGAAATAGCCCGAGAGGATCGGGTTATCATAGATAACAGCAGCGCCTTCAGGATGGACGAGGATGTTCCCCTGATTGTACCTGAAATTAATGGAGATCTGCTGGAGGATTATCGGGGCATTGTAGCCAACCCCAACTGCTCAACCATTCAGATGGTAGTGGTACTCCATCCTCTGTCAGAAAAGTTCGGATTGAAAAGAGTGACAGTTACCACCATGCAGTCAGTCTCGGGCAGCGGTCAGCGGGCTCTGGAAGCTCTGCTGAAGGAGAGCCGGGAATTTCTGGATGAAGGCCGAAGGTCGGCCAGACACTATGCTCACCCGATTGCCTTTAATCTACTGCCGGCGATCGATTATTTTCACGATAATAATTACAGCAATGAAGAAATGAAAATGGTGAGAGAAACCAGGAAGATTTTAAGCAGGCCGGATCTTGAGATAAATCCAACCTGTGTCAGGGTGCCGGTGAAATTTGGCCATGCTGAATCCTGCCAGGTTGAGTTGGGTCGGGAATTTAAGCTGCAGGCTGTCAGGGAAACCCTGGAAGATATACCGGGAATAGCGGTGCTGGATGATCCCCATAAGGATGTCTACCCTCTGGCAATTGAGACCGAAAAAGATGAAAGAACTCTGGTAGGTCGACTGAGAAAGGATCTGGATAGAAGCCGGGTATTAAATTTTTACTGTGCTGCCAATAATATTCGTAAAGGAGCGGCCCTTAATGCAGTTCAGATTGCAGAGAAATGTCTGCAGGTGAGAAAAAAATGAGAGTTTTATTGCAGAAGTTCGGAGGAACTGCTCTGGGAAATGCCGAAAGACGTAAAACTGCTGCTGGCAAGGTAAGAAATGCCGTTGAGACCGGTTACTGTCCGGTGGTGGTTGTTTCCGCTATGGGGAGAAAGGGTCAGGCCTATGCTACCGATACTTTGCTAGAGTTAATCGGAGATGGTGATGCTGACTGCCCGGTATCTTCTCGGGAACAGGATCTGCTGCTTTCCTGCGGGGAGGTAATTTCTGCGGTTGTCATGGCAGTGGAGTTGAATAAACAGGGACAGAAAGCCCGGGCTCTAACCGGGGCTCAGGCCGGTATTCTGACCAGCAGCGACCACGGGTCCTCCCGGGTTAAAGAGATAGACACTTCCCGGCTGCATTCTCTGCTGGAGAAAAGAATAATTCCGGTAGTAGCAGGATATCAGGGAATTAGTCCAGAGGGGGAAATAACCACTCTGGGCCGGGGGGGCAGCGATACTACGGCCAGCGTGCTGGCCTATGCCCTGGAGGCTGAAAAAATAGAAATTTACAGCGATGTTTCCGGCTTTATGACTGCTGATCCCGATCTTTATTCCAGGGCAATAAAAATCAAAGAATTGACCCACAAGGAAGCCTGTGAGCTGACCAATCTGGGAGCCCGGATTATTCATCCCAGGGCAGCCGAGGTGGCTCGTAAGGCCCGGATTCCCATCAGGGTGAAATATAACGGTGAGGATAACAGCGGAGGCAGCCTGATTGATAGTACAGTTAGGATAGAGCAGGATAAGGCTATTACTGGAGTTGCTACCAGGAAAAACGTTATATTTGCTGAGGTTTTTCTGGAAAAGGCCGAGAGTTACAGTGAAGATCTTCAGATTTTTAAGTTAATGGCAGAAAAGATGATCAGCCTGGATATGATTAATATCCGGACCGATAAACTGACATTTTTAATAGATAAACCCCGGATAAAAACAGCCCGTAAGGTTTTATCAGATAATGAATATAAATTTAAATTTCACGATGATTTCTGCAAGGTTTCAGTTGTTGGAGGTGGGATGACCGGTCAGCCGGGAGTTATGGCCAGAGTGGTAGAGGGTTTAAACTCAGCCGGGATAAAAATATATCAGACCGTAGATTCTCATACTACCATCTCCTGCCTGGTTAAAGCCGAAAAGGAAACCGCCGCGGTTGCGGCACTGCACGAAGCATTTAATCTCAATGAGGAGGTAGAATAATGGAAGTTTTTGGTTCTTTACTTACTGCGATGGTAACACCCTTTACCTCAGCCGGAGAGGTGGATTACAAGGTTGCCGGTGAACTGGCAGAGAAGCTGGTAGCTGAGGGCTGTGATGGGCTGGTTATCTGCGGGACAACCGGAGAAGCACCAACCCTGGAGAGGGAAGAAAAACTTAGACTGCTGGAGACAGTAGTTGAAAGAGTTGGAGAACAGGCCAGGGTTATAGCCGGAACCGGCTCCTATAATACCAGCGACAGCATTGAATTCAGCCAGGATGCCCTGATGCTGGATGTTGATGGGCTGATGACAGTAGTCCCCTACTATAACAAGCCCCCTCAGGAATCCCTTTACCAGCACTTTGCTACCATAGCAGAGGCCTGTCAGGCTCCCATCATGCTCTATAATGTGCCGGGTAGAACTTCCCGGAATCTGGAAGTTGAAACTGCTGTCCGGCTGGCAGAAATTGACAATATAGTGGCAATTAAGGAAGCCAGCGGGGATCTGGAACAGATTACCGCCCTGGCAGCCCGCTGCGGGGATAAAATGGATATTTACAGCGGAGATGACAGTCTGACTCTGCCGATTATGGCAGTGGGGGGCAGTGGAGTGGTGAGTGTTGCCGGACATCTGGCCGCCGGCAGGATCAGGGAAATGCTGGATCTAGCCCGGAATAATAACTTTGCTGAGGCTGCCAGGCTCAACCAGGAACTTTTCCCGCTCTTTAAAGCCATGTTTGTCACTACCAATCCCATTCCTGTGAAAACTGCTCTCCGCCTGCAGGGCTGGGAGGTAGGAAATTTTAGGAAACCGCTAACCGGGATGAGTGAAGATAAACTGGAGGAATTTAAAAAAACTCTGAAGGAGCTAAATGCCCTGTAGACAATCATTTTTTATCAAAGAAGTGTGTAATGCGACTGATAATACCGGACTGCTAAACTGTTAACAGCAGTGCTCGAAAAATCATAATGAAAATAATTCTGAAAAGCAAAAATAAGTTTACAGGATAGCAATACAGGAGTTTTGCAGGATGACAATCGTCAGGGGTCAGAGTCAGGAGCGGCTGAATAATCCTGATATTCCGGGACCTCTGACGGTTTCTTTAGTTATTGCTTGTATTTTTGGTCATTAAAAGATATAATGTTTATAATGGATTGAATTGTGCGGGTAAGCTTTATCTTGAGAATTAGTTACAGGGTAAAAAATAAAATTTTTGCTTAAAAGTCCAGAACTATTTTTATGTCAACAAAAATAATAAAGAAATTAATTCGGAGGTGCTTTTTTTTATTTATGTCTCAAAAAAATAATATAGAATCTATTAGAATGATCCCCCTCGGGGGTGTGGGTCAGATAGGTAAGAACATGATGGTGCTGGAATATGGCTCTGAAATGTTGATTATTGATTCTGGAGTGATGTTTCCCGAGGATGACCAGTTAGGAATTGACCTGGTGATCCCTGATTTTGAATATGTCAGGAAGAATAAAGACAGGATCAAGGGGATCGTATTAACCCACGGTCATCTGGATCATATTGGAGCAATACCCTATCTCTTAAAGGAGATTGATGTTCCAATTTTCGGTACCAAGCTGACTCTGGGGCTACTGGAAGGCACACTAAAGGAACACAGACTTTTGAAAAGAAGTCAACTCAAGGTGGTAAATGCCGGTAGTTCAATAGATGTCGGCCAGTTTAAGATTGATTATATCAGAGTTAATCACAGTATTGCCGATACCTGCGCCCTGGCAATTCACACTCCGCTGGGTCCAATTGTTTATGCCAGTGACTTTAAATTTGATCAGACTCCGATTGAAGGAGGAGTGGCTGATTTTCACAAGCTGGCTGAGCTGGGCAATTCCGAACCCGGAGTGCTGGCCCTTTTTTCTGACAGCACTAATGTAGAAAGGAAGGGCTACACCATGTCAGAAAAGGTGGTGGGTGAAGCTATAGATGATATTTTCTATGGAGCCCGGGAAAGAATAATTATTGCCACCTTTGCCTCAAATATTCACCGGATTCAACAGATTTTTGATGCTGCCATTAAATATGACCGGAAAATAGCCATCACCGGCAGATCCATGCTTAATAATGTTGATATTGCCAGGAAACTGGGATATATTGAAGTTCCCGATGACATTATTGTTGACATCAGGGAATGCAGCAATATTTCCGATAATAAAATTACCCTGCTGACAACCGGAAGTCAGGGAGAACCGATGGCTGCTCTGACCAGGATGGCCCGGGGTGACCATTATCATATTAATATCAAAGAAGGCGATACGGTGGTATTATCGGCCTCTGCCATACCGGGCAATGAAAAATTTATCGGCCAGACAATCAACCAGCTCTTCCGGCGGGGAGCCAGAGTTATTTACGAAGAGGTCTCGGGTGTTCATGTTTCCGGACATGCCAGCCAGGAAGAACTGAAGTTGATGCTTAATCTAACCCAACCAAAATATTTTGTTCCCACCCACGGAGAGTACCGCCATTTGTACCAGCATGCCGATCTGGCTGAAGAGGTGGGAGTTGAAAAAGAGAATATTCATATTGCTGATTTAGGCGATGTCATTGAATTCAGGGAAGAGGGCGTGAATAAGGTAGACAGGGTTCAGGCCGGTGATGTACTGGTTGATGGACTGGGAATTGGAGATGTAGGAAATATTGTTCTTCGGGACAGAAAAACTCTCTCAGAAGATGGTATAATAATAGTGGTTGTTACAATTGATCACAACGGTAAGCTGCTGGCAGGACCGGATATTATTACCAGAGGTTTTGTCTATATCAGGGAATCAGAGGAACTTCTGGATGATGCCACCGAGCGGGTTAGAGAGGCTTTAAAGGAATGTGAAGAGAAGCAGATTACGGAATGGAATGTGCTGAAATCAACAGTGAAGGATTCACTGAAAAATTATATCTATCAGAAGATCAAACGGAATCCCATGATTCTCCCGGTAATAATGCAGGTCTGAATTGGATTAAATAGTAAATAAAGGGAGGCAAATTATTTTTTGCCTTCCTTTATTATATTTTTATGTCTGCTATTTGTTATAATAACTGTTTATTTTTATATCTGTTATTATAACGGATTACTAAAATACAGTTATTTTTGATTCTGATTTTTAGCAGCAGGAAATTTATAACCGGTAGCTTTAGGCGTCTTTAAAGCAGTCAGAAGTTCAAGCGGGAGAGCAAATGGTAGCCAGGCAGGACGGAAGCTGATATTACCGGCAATTTTACCAACAGGTAATATTAACAGGGGTGAATTTATGTTTTCAGAAATATTTTCTCTTGATGAAAGAAAACAGGAAATAGCGGGAATAGCTCTGATAGCCTGGGGTATTTTCAGCGCTATTGCGCTATATGGAGGAGCAGCAGGAGTGGCCGGTGTTGTATTGAAGGATTTTTATCTTTTCTTTTTCGGTCAGCTGGCCTTTTTTCTGCCGGTCTGTTTTGGCTATGCCGGCATCAAACTAATCATTAATACTCCCCTGCAGGTTAAGGAAAGATTTCTGGGTTTTGTTCTGTTATTTCTTTCGGTGATCGCTCTTTATCATCTTTCCTATGAATTTGCTAACCCTCTGGAAAGGGGAATGACAGGAGAAGGCGGAGGTCTGATCGGTGGGCTTATCTCCTTTGCTCTGCAAAATTTATTCGGGATTACCGGTTCCCAGGTAATTCTTTCTTCTCTGGCCCTGATTGGAATATTATTATTTCTTGATATATTTTTGCGGGAAGTCATTATCTCTTTAAAGATGAAACTCCAGGAGGCTGTTAACTCGGTAAGATCATTTTTTGTCAGGCTGGGATCAATTAGTCCTGTCAGATTATTTTCCGGGATAAAATCCCGGATTGGCAGGATTGCTGGAAAAAAGGGAGAGAAAAAATATCAGCCTCCGGTTGAAGTGGGAGAGTCCGATCTGGAAGAGTTTGAAAGACAGTTTTCCGGTACAGCAGAAAACGGAGTGAATGCTGCTGAAAATAATTTTAATCAAGCTGCTTCAAAAGCACATAATCAATCTTTAGCTAATGAAGCAGCGAAATCCAGGGCTAAATCGGGGGCTGAATCGACTGCAGAAGGTAAAATCGAAAGACAGGGTAAGACAGATGCCGGCAAAGGAATAGGCAGGGAAGAAGAAAGCGAAGATATTCAAGTTTTGGAAAGAGATTTTTCCCAGGAAGATTATCAACTACCTCCTTTAAATCTGCTGCAGAAGAACAAAGACCGGCAGAAGCCGGGACAAAATCAAAGTAAAAAACTGGAAAAAACTCTTAATAATTTTGGGGTGGAGGCTAAAGTAGTTAATGTAAGTCAGGGGCCTACGATAACCAGATATGAGGTCCAGCCTGAAACCGGTGTCAAGGTCAGCAAGGTGGCAAATCTTTCCGATGATATAGCCCTGGCCCTGGCAGCTCAGGATGTCAGGATTGAAGCACCGGTACCCGGCAAATCCGTGATAGGAATTGAAATTCCCAATCAGGGCTCCTCGATGGTTAGATTTCAGGAGATAGCTGTCAGCAAAGAATTTCAAAATAACAAAAAAAACCTTCCCATGGGGCTGGGCTGTTCCATTGATGGAAAACCGGTGGTGGCAGATCTTTCCAGCATGCCCCATCTGTTAATAGCGGGAGCTACCGGCTCAGGGAAGAGTGTTTGCATCAACAGCATTATTGCCAGTTTTCTATATCGTTTTACCCCCCGGCAGATAAAATTGCTGCTGATTGATCCCAAAAAGGTTGAGCTGGTAAATTTTAAGGGTTTACCTCATCTTTTTACCCCGGTGGTAACCGACAGTAAAAAGGCAGCGGGCACCCTGAAATTAATCGTGGAAGAGATGGAAAAGAGATATGACCTCTTTGCGGAAACCGGTAACAGGGATATTTACGCCTACAACAGTGAAGCTGAAGATCCCCTACCATTCATCGTGGTTATTATTGATGAACTTTCCGATCTGATGATGGTGGCAGCCAGCGAGGTGGAGGACAGCATCTGCCGGCTGGCCCAGATGTCCCGGGCGGCCGGAATACATCTGGTGATTGCTACCCAGCGGCCATCGGTGGATGTCATTACCGGTCTGATTAAGGCCAATATTCCCAGCCGGATTGCCTTTGCCGTGTCTTCAAATACAGATTCCAGGACAATACTGGATACCAAGGGAGCCGAGAAACTTCTGGGCAACGGTGATATGCTTTTTTATCCGGTAGGAGCCAAAAAGCCACACCGCATGCAGGGAGCTTTTATTGAGAGCAGTGAGGTTAAGGGAATAGTAGAATTTGTGAAAAATCAGTCTGATCCTGAATTTGCTCTGGAAGAAGAGGAACTGGAAGATATTGATCTGGATTTTGATAATGAAGAAGATGAGCTGCTGGAGGACGCCATCAGGCTGGTGGTTGAGTACCGGGCTTCCATTTCTATGCTGCAACGCCGCCTTCACATCGGGCATTCCCGGGCTGCCAGATTGATCGATAAAATGGAAGAAATGGGTGTGGTGGGGCCCTATGCCGGCAGCAAGCCCCGGGAGGTTTTGATTTCCGAAGAAGAACTGGAAGAATATCTGGAGTAAACGGTTAGCTCCTGCAGAGAAACCAGGAAGGCAAATTTCAAAATTATTTTAGGAACCTGCCAAAGATGTCAGGACTTTGCAGCAGCATTGAATTTTAATTTTAAATCTAAAGTCACTTTATCTCTCTGGAAAAAAGGAATTCTAATATATTTCTAGAATTACTAAAATGCAGGACTAAGACAGGACAACCATGACAGGAGAAGAGCAGAGGGTGGAAACTTTATATTTAGAATATAAAATAATTAAAAATAGACCGGGACTGCTGGGAGATTTAGCTTCTATACTGGGTTTAATGCAGATAAACATTAAAACCGTTACCAGTATTGAAGACCTCTATCGCGGTTTCCTACTGGAATTTAAATCTCCAGAAATTAAAGAAAGACTGCTGGAAGCTTTTAATGCCGTGGAAGAGTTGAAGATAACCGCTTTAAGGTCACCAACCCTGGAGGACCTGCTAGCTCTTAAACATGGCAAAAAGGTTTCTCTGAGATTACAGCAGGGGGTCTACGTTTTTCCCCGTTATGAGCTGGAAATTTTGATTAATTTTCTGAGTAATTATTTGCAGCATAAAAAAGATGTTTTAATTGGGATTAAGGGCGGACCTCGCAGCGGGAAAACAGAAACTGCCATTGCGGCAGCAGTCCATGCCAACAAGCACTGGAGACTGCTGTCCACTACCCTGCTAAGAAAGACCACTGTTATGGAACTTCCGGAAAAAGAATTGAAGACTGATACAGTCTATATCATTGATGCTATTACTTCTTTCCATCGGTCTCCTGCCCGGCATGTCAGGTTGATAAGAAAGTTTTTACCTAAAAAATTTCTCAGAATAATTGAACATCCCGAGGTGGCCATTCAGGAGAGTAACCTGCAGGAGGAGGATTTTGATATTCAGGTGGAGCTTCGCCTGGGAAAGGAAATCCAAGATGAGAAAAATTCCGATTTTAAAAAATATATCAGCAGCATAAGCAGTTTTGAATAAACTGCAAAATTGTTGTGAGAAAGGAGGTTTCATTAT
>SLJX01000145.1 GCA_007134885.1 Halanaerobiaceae bacterium | reverse complement strand
GCAGACTTTCTGCCGCCCAGCATGAATACGCTTTTTACCAGGTTGTTTGTGAGATTTTTCCTGCTTTCCCTGTTGATCATTATTATCCTGGGCTTTTCTATGATATATTTTTTCTATAATTTTCAATTCTCTAAAACTGAAAACGAAATAATCCAGAACAGTCAGGTGTTAAATCAGGCCTTATATAATTCTATTAAAGAAAATGATGAGGAAAGCATCTCCAATACTCTCCAGCTGATTGCAGAAATTAACTCCGGCCAGGCCTGGGTGATTGATGACCAGGGTTTTCTAATCCACAGCTATCCCTATCTTGATACCGGGGGTTCCAGTATTCAGTTCTTAAACTCTGAGCCAATTTTTGCCGGGAATATAATTTCACAGGAGGTTGATCCCCAGCATTTTGAACGTCCCATGCTGCTGGTCGGTATGCCGGTTCGTCAGGTTGATGAAGTTGTTGGTGGATTGCTGGTTTTTACTTCGGTTGAAGGTATTAACTCTACGGTTAGGCAGGTACGACGGTTAATGCTCTATTCCTCCTTTATTGCTATAGTGCTGGGAGTGGTACTGGCCTATGGCTGGTCCCGCAGTCTAGCAAGTCCTTTAAGGAATATGAGCAAGGCGGTTTTGAATCTGCGGCGCGGTGATTATGGTCTTCAACTTGATTTTCAGGATGAAAATCCCAGCCGGGAATTAAGCACCTTAAGAGATAGCTTTAACTCCCTTTCTACCGAATTAAAGCACAGCATAGACGAACTAACCCGGGAGCGCAATAAATTAAAATATATTTTAACCGGAATGGAAGAAGGCGTTCTGGCAATTGATAGAAATAAAAATGTTATTCTTCACAACAGTACCTTCAGGCAGCTTTTCAATGTTTCTCAGGAAGTTGTGGGTAAAAACATTTCTGAGATTGGCCTGGAGGAGCAGGTTCGGCAGGCCTTTGCTAAAGCCTTAACCGAACAGGAAGTCAATCAACAGGAATTTACTATTGAAAACAGCAAAAAAGAGAAGCGGATCTTACTTCGCTGTAATGCCATCTGTGTGGGTGACTCCCTCTGGGGTGTTGTGGGTTTGTTTCAGGATATCAGTGAGCGCTGGCGCTTTGAAAAACTGCAGCAGGATTTTGTGGCCAATGTTTCTCACGAGTTAAAAGCTCCCCTTTCTTCTATTAGAGGTTCAGCTGAAATTTTGCTGGATGGTATTGTTGATGATCAGGAAAAAAGAGAGGAATACCTGGAGATAGTTCTTCAGGAAAGCAACAGGTTAGGTACTCTGGTAGATGAAATACTCAGTATGGCCGAATATGAAAGTCAGGATATTTCTGGGGAGAAAGAAATCATTTCTGTAGCCGATCTGCTGAGAAATGTAGTGGATACCTTCAACAAATCAGGCTCCCTGCGTGGTAGAATTCAGGTGGATTATCCTGAAGAAGAATTATTGATCGAAGTCAGTTATTCTCGCATCAAACAGGTTCTCTTTAATTTTCTGGATAATGCTCGCAAATTTTCCCCCGAAGAGAGCCCGATTTATCTCAGCGCTGCAGCGGTGGATGGCAGGGTTAAATTAACTGTTAGAGATGAAGGTATTGGCATTCCAGCCAGTGAGCTGGATAATATCTGGGAAAGGTTTTATAAAGTTGATAAAGCCCGTACACCCAGCAAAGAAGGGAGTGGACTGGGATTGGCCATTTCCCGTGAGATTATTCTGGAGCATGGCGGCGATGTTTTTGTTGAGAGCATTGAAGGTGAGGGCACAACCATCGGCTTTTATCTTCCCCGGGCAGATTAAAGATCTGTTTGGGACTGGGACTGAAAATAAAAAAATCAGTGATGGCCTGATTTTACTGACTTTTTTGAAGAAAAATTCGCTCAAGAATAATATCCTTGAGGTTAATATTACTCTAAATAGACCTTGGCAAAAATATTGATTTTTTCTCAAATTTTTCTCACAGTATGAAGTTATAATTTCTATAAGTAAGATAATATAAAGCAAAATTGCCCTATCTAAATTCCTCTGTTTTTTCAGCCCTTATCAGCAGGATGGTACTTTTATGAAAAAAGAGCCTGCATTAGCAGGCATTCTGATAAATAAAAACTGTTTTCCTCCTCCATGTTTTCCCTGCCTTCCCCGGGCAGGGTTTTTCATTTTGTTATAATTTAGGATATTATCAAGCTCATGCCAAGATTATACAGTTTTAATTCTGGCCAGAAATTTTTGACTTGCTGCTGGCTTAAGGATATAATGATTTCCAAAAGGGGAGGATTGTCATGTCAGAGATAAAAAATCAGACCAAGAAAATATTGCAGAGCCAGGGGATTAGAATAACTAGCCAGCGGCAGTTAATCCTTCAGGAGTTGATAAAATCTCTTAAACCGCTGTCAGCAGCTGAAATTCACCGGATATTAATTAAACAGGATTCCGGAATCCGCCTTTCCACTATTTATCGCAATTTAAAATTTTTTTCCAGCAGAGGTCTGATCCGGGAATTTAATCTTGATAGATCCAGAAAGGAAAAATTTTATGAGTTTATTGAGAGCCATCATCATCATTTGATCTGCACTTCCTGCGGGGAAATTAAGTGCCTGGGCTGCCCCCTTGAGGATTATGAAAGCGAGCTTGCTGAGAGAACAGGATATCAGATTAAAGACCATAATATTAAAATATATGGTCTTTGTCCAGAATGTCAAACCGGTGATATTTAAAATTTTT
>SLJX01000023.1 GCA_007134885.1 Halanaerobiaceae bacterium | reverse complement strand
TTATTCTCTTTATTCTCTTTATTAAAATCATTCTCTTTCATTAACTGCCACCCCCCGGGCTTAACTGAAACTGTCTATTTCCTTTAAAAAAATAGGCATAATTATTTTCAAAATTTACAAACTCATAACCATTATGAGCTTCTCCCAGGCCCAGCATGATAATTTCACCTCTGTCCTGAATTAAAATAACAGTGCGATCTTCACCCCGGGAAGCTACACCCTGGACATTAAAGTCAGGAGGAGGTACAGGAGCTGGCTGGGGAGCAGGAGCTGCTGCCTGCGGCGCTTCCGGTTCAGGCTCTGCAGTACCACGATAATCAGCAAAGGGGTCCCGCAGCAGCTCAATTTCCGGTAGAGTTAATTCCCATTTAGAAGTAAATTCCATGAGATCTTCAGCTATATCCAGTTCCAGGGTAAAGGCTGGAGATGAGATAATAAATGTTAATAATAAGACCAGAATAAAGACAGAAAACTTCTGGAAAAATCTCATGCAGATCACTCTCCTTCTTCAGCTATAAATTCTGCCAGCTCATCGGGCTGATGAAAGAAAAAATTAACAGCTATATTAAGGTCATCTTCATTATCCGCATCATTAGCTGTTATCGAAAATTCTTCCACTACCAGCCGATAATCCCACTCATCTATCATACGCATCATCTCTAACAACGGAAAATAATCTCCTTCATAATTGAGGGTGAGAGGATGCCCATCCTCGCGCTGACCTTTAGAATAACTATTTATTGTCATATCTGTCCGCCGGGAGAAAACATTGAGAGCAGCCAGTATCTCTTCTGGTTCCCTGATGGCGGCCTCCAGAAGCTCAGCCCGCTCTTCTTCAAGCCGGGCCAGCTCCTGCTCTAATTCTGGGATCTGTTCAATCCTCTCACGGGCCAGTTGAAGTTCGGTTTCTAACCGGTCGATGTCCTGCTGAACTATCTCCTGGTCTTCAGTGATCCACTGATAGGGAAAATAATAATAAAGGCCAATTACCAGGGCTACAAAGGCCAGGAGAAGCATAACTTTTTCACGGCTGGTCAATCTATCCATCATGGCAATTCCTCCCGGGTGTGCATTGATACCTGAAGGTCGAAGTCTATGACATCATCACGCTGGAACTGCTGCAGGGAAACCAGCGAGAATATTTCCGATTCAAATATATTGCCCACCATATCCAGGATGACCTCAATTTCCCTGGCATGACCGGTAATAGCCAGCTCTCCATTTTGGAAATTGAGAGATCTCAGAGCAGCCTGATTCGGCAGAATAACTCCAAATTCCTCAATTGCCGGGGAAATGGCATAACGCTGAACCTCTACTTCCTCCGGCAGACGGAAATCTTCAATCTGCTGCTGAAGCTCAAAATAATATTCTTCCTGAGGTCTAAGGGCCTGGAGCTGATTTTCCAGCAAATCACGGTCTCTCTCCAGTTCCTGAAGTTCTACATAATTTATATAATAATGAAGTCCGGGCAGGGCCAGAGTTAAGATAATTATCAAAACAACAGCTATTTCGCCCCAGTTAATATAAAGACCTTCTTTATCTTTCAGAAGATTAATTCGCATTATGAATCACCTCGCTGGCCACCAAACCCAGAGCCACGGACATAACATGCTCCTCGCCGGCACTGAGAGCTGAAGGGTTGGAGCAGGGAATATTATGAAAGGGTTCAATTCTGGTGATCTCCCGACCTACTTCCTGTTCAAGATATTCTATTAAATTAACCAGCCTGAGGCCGCCCCCGGAAATAAATATATTTGTCAGGGGTTCTGCGGTGTGACGGTCCCGATAATACTCAATGGAGCGGGTGATCTCCTCAACCAGTTCCCCGGCTTCTTCACGTAACCGGGTGGCAACCCTCTGAGTATCAGCCATGCCGGAAACCATGAGGTCAACATCCAGGGCCTCCTGTTCTTCAACCTGAAGAGGTATTTCAGTTTTGAACTTAGCATTTTCAGCTTCATCCCAGCTGACATCTTCATCCTTGAAAATCTGAGTAAAATTATTGCCGCCCTGTTCCAGGGTGCGGCTTAAATAAAACTCATTGTTTTTGGCAATAGCGATGCGGGTTTTTTCGGCACCAATATTGACAATAACCGAAGGTTTATCCAGCTTATCCTGAAAGGAAAGCAGAGAAATAAGGGCAAGTTCCTGGGCATTAGCCACCTGTGGTTTAATATTGAGACGGTTAAAAACCTCCTCATAGCCTTCCAGCACATCAAGAGGAAGGACAACCAGCAGGACTTCAAGAAAATCATCTTTTTCTTCTAAAATTATGAAATCAGAGGCAACCCGTTCAGGAGGGAGGGTGAGATATTCCTCAACCTCCCAGCGCAGAGCCTCATCCAGTTCATCCTCAGGCATGGAAGGAATTTCAACTTTGCGGACAAATTCCTGGCCGACAGCCGGAGAAAAAATAACGCGGGAGGGTTTGCCGTTAAGCTCATCAAAAAGCTGCCGCAAATTACGGGTAACCCCGGAAATATCATCGACACGGCCATTGATGATAGCATTCTGAGGCAGTCTTTTCTGGCCGCAATCTATTACTTTTATTTTGCTTTTTTTACCACGACAGTGAACGGCCTTAAGGCTGTAATGGCCGAAGTCAACGGCTGTATATCTGGATCCTCTTAATTTCCTGATAGGGTTTAAAGCCAAAAAAGATCAACTCCCATCCATTCCTGTCAGACTTTTTATTGATCTCTGAAGAAAG